>CAZDWP010000115.1:0-6255 GCA_964508985.1 uncultured Herbinix sp.
CAATATCGCCAAACTCATCCAGTTCGACTACCATATCATTCATTCTTTGTGTCAGTATATCAATAATAAAATATTCATTCTCTTTTAGTCTACTCTCTATAGACTGCCGATCCTTGCCATTTACAATGTTCTTGGCTGTATTATATACTATCTTCTTTGCTATACCCGTTTCCTTAGCAACATCTCTTATAATGTTACTTTCAAGTGCTGCCTTAGTAGCGTCATATGTATAGCCTACGCTTACCCCCTCTTGCTCCGGAAGGTGTAGATAAGGAAGAAAACAGCTTATGATAGTTGCAAAGCACAAGGCAGCTATTACTATATAATAAGGTTTACGTTTATTCATTTTAGTGCCTCCACTCAAAAATTATATATCAGGACTCATAAGCCCTTTTCGCTTTAAATATGAGGGTGCCTTAAACAGCTTCATTGCCATTCTAAAAGACACCCCCCTATAATCGATAGGTTTATCTTACCAATCGTTAATATATGTTCATATTAATTTCCTTAGATTATTCTGCTCTTCTTCTAGCTTCTGCTGTAATCTCATCAAGATAAGCATCAATATCAACCTCTGTTCTATAGGCTTCCATATACTCATCCCAAATAGTATCAAATTGATCTGCAGGTGCCATCATAGCTTTAGGTAAATAATCATGCTTAAGATCTGTCATCTTAGCTCTAGCTGCACCAAAATCTGTATCGGTGTTCCATGTGTTGGTATATGACCACATAGGATACCAAGGCTCATTAGGAATACTAGGACTTAAGAAATCAAGGAATGTTTTGTAACCATAACCATCAAGAAGTTCCTTCTCAATAGGCTCTAAGCTATCAAAATATTCGCCTGGCTGTGCGTTAGGATCAATTGAGTTGATTCCATCATCAAACAAACCATCGTAGTGAGGGAAATAGTTATATGTCTTATTAGCCATATTCTGTATAACCCAGTCTGTGTTACGAGTATTAGCTCTTTGCTCTTCAGTTCTGTAGAATTCACCGTTTTCATTAACCATGTAATCTACGCCTTCTTCGCCCCAATAAATCATCTTGGTGATTTCATCTGAAAGAAGATCATTTAAGAACTGCATAGCGCCTTCTATATCCTTACAGCTTGTTGTTATACTTAAACCGTTAGAAACGTCAAGAGCAGAAGGACTATGCCATCTATCTAATCTCTCTCCGTCAACAGTTAAAGGAAGAGGAACATATCCGTCTTCAAATTTACCAAGTGCTTCTAAGGCTGCAACTGCGTCATTAAAGTTCCACATCTGATCAGTTGTACCTAATACTCTTCCTGTGGATAATAAGGAAATGTATTGGTCATAGGACATAGTATATGTTTCTGGATGAACAAGTCCTTTATTAAATACTTCGTTCATCTTCTTGTAGTAATCATAAGCTTCAGGTATTGTATTATAGTCAATGGCTGTAATAGTTTCAGGATCAATTATTGCTGCGCCATCGTTAGGATATCCAGTTAAGAATAATGGAGGACTCTCAATACCAAAGTATCTCCAGTCTTCAGAACTCATAGTAAATCCAACTGTCTCTTGTCCATCTTCTGTCTGTGGATGAGCTTCCTTATATCTTTCAATTAAATCAAAGTACTGGTCTAAAGTCTTAATCTGAGGGAAATTATCCCATATAAGAACTTTCTTCTGAATCCAGAATCCCATATCCCAATGCTCAGTAGCCATCTCTTGGCCCTTAATAATACCAAACTGAGGAATCATATAGATATGTCCATCTGCATTTCTTACTTTGTTCCAATCAGCTTCTGAAAGGAAATTCTTGATGTTAGGGTAATTATCCCAGTATTCATCAATAGCAATTAAAACTCCAGCTTCTATTAAAGAAGGAGTTCCAGTAGAACCAGTAATAAGGTCAGGAAAGTCGCCACCTGCGATCATAACACCGATTCTTTCATCTGCAGTCTGAGCAGTAAGCCAAGTAACTTTAGCTGATGCTCCTATCTTCTCTGCAATCTGTCTCACCATACGATTATCATCTGGTGCTTCTGTTCCAGGAACAGCATGAAATGCAGTAAATACCTTTTCCTCTTTCACTACATCTTCCGGAACGGTCTTGTCATCATCCTTCTTGACATCGTCCTTCTTGTCGTCTTTGCTCTCCTCCTTAGTTACATCTGTCTTATCGCCGGTGGTATCTTTATCATCTTTTCCACAACCGGTGAAAAGAGCAGCAAACATTGTAACTACTAGTAATACAGCAAGCAATGTTTTGAATCTCTTCATTTTATTTCCTCCCTATACTTATTTACTACAAATGCATTATTAAGTAATTTGCACAATAACGCATCTATAGCCAATACTATCTTAGCATTATTGCACAAAAGCATCAATACACAAAGTATAGTTTAAATACTAAAAATTATATTTCTTTAAATTAATTCATTATTTTTAATAGATTTGTTCAAAAATCCCTTTCTATACTGAAGAGGTGTAACGCCCTTCATAAGAACAAATCTACTGATAAAATAGTCTGTATTGTTAAAGCCTACTGCTTCTGCTATCTCATAGATTTTCCCGTCAGATCGTAGTAATAATTCGCAAGCCCTATCAATTCTATAATTATTAAGATAATCCTTGAAAGTAATCCCGAATTGTTTCTTAAAAATCTGCCCTAGATAGGCACTGTTGACAAAGTACTTTTCGCTAAGGGATTTCAGGCTAAGATTATTCATATAGTTTTCAGTGATATCTCTTTCTACCTCTGTAAGCACACCTCCTAGTGCATGCTTCCTTAATGTTCTAAGATAATCCGAAAATTCCAGAGCAAATTTCTTAAAATGTCCAACACTTCCCCTTATTGATGTCTGGCCATAACCTCCCTGACTTATCATCCTATATACATCTTCATAGTCGAAGTCAGAATAGAGATTTTTCGCCAGACTAATTAGACTAAATAAAAAATAATCCATACTTAGCTTTATAATCTCTGGCTCAGCAACAAGCTCTTTAAAATGCTGATAAAGATTGGTAACCTTTATAATAATTAGTTCGTTATCGTTTACCTCAATCGCTTTAATTAGTTCATCAATAAGATTCTTATCTACTGAATATACGCTCGTATTTATTTTATCTTTAATTTCATCATAAAATGATATATCAGTAATCTTAGAATATAGCTGAAAGTTCTTGGCTATAACTGCTGATTTATATGATTCACATATAGTAGATATGTTTTCTTCTCTCTGTCCAATATAAAAAATAATGCCATAGGAAAGTGTAGCATTTAAAGTGTCATGAAGACTATTTATATATTCCTTCTCATCTAGTTTCACATTATCTGCTAATTTCTTTGTATATATAAATCCCACAAATAAATCATGATTGTCTTTTTGAGGAATATATACGTGATCTCTATGATCACCCAGATGTGCTTTTATTGCATCGTATAGTCTACCTTGTTCCTTGACCCTATCTGCTATAGAAAGGCTATTATAAGTCTCGTTTGTGGCATCATATTCGACACGAATATATCTTATATAATTTATATCTATCAAATGTCCTTTAACGAAGCTTATGCACTCCTTATTAAAAGCTCCTGATACAAGGCTTTCTATATGGTTATTGTATATTATTCTTTCAGAATACTCCTGCTTTTTGACATTTTCCAACTGTCTATAATAAAGTTCCTTATATTCCTCCAGAGTCTTTAGTAATTCTTCTCTTTGCACCGGCTTTAATATATAATCTGCAACATCATACTTTATAGCCTTTTTGGCGTACTCAAACTCATAAAATCCACTTAATATAATAAACTTGATTTTTTTCGATAAATGCTCACGTGTATACTCAATTAACTCAAGTCCATCCATCCCAGGCATTTTAATATCCGTTATTACCAAATCAACGTCTGCCTCTTCAAGCTTTCTTATTGCCTCCTTACCGTTTGCTGCCTCTTCGCATATCTTAAATCCATACTGTTCCCAATTAATCAATATTTTTAGGCCTTGTCGAATATATGGTTCATCATCAACAATCATAACCTTAATCATAAAAGGGTTCCTCCTTATCGTATTTTATCGGATTCTACTCTTTGTAACTATAAGCCAATGGAAGTTTAATAACAATTTCAGTACCACCTTCAGGTTTACTGTCGATATCAAATAGGACATTACCATCACTATACATCTTAAGCCTCAGGTAGGCATTAAGAACTCCGGTGCTTTTTGATTCATACAGCATACTACTATCGGCATGGTCAATCATTCTTTTTAATTCATTAAGTCTATTCTCATCCATGCCTTTGCCATTATCTGTTATCTCTACAAGTAAAAATTCTTCACTTTTCGTAATGGCTAAAGAAATTACTCCTTCCTTGTCCGTAGTCTCAATACCATGAACACAGGCATTCTCTATAAATGTACTTATAGATAATTTCGGAACCAAACATATCCTACATTCATCCATGACATAGCGATAGTATTTTATCTTGTCTCCAAACCGATATCTCTGAATATGTATATAGTTATCTATAAAGCTCATTTCTTCCTCAACTGTAATGTAATCGGCTCCCCAGCTCATAGTCTTACGAAATAGAACTGCTAATTCCTCGATTATATCAGCTGTTTCATGTTCCTTTTTTATCAAGCTTCTCATTCTTATTGATTCAAGTGTGTTAAACAAAAAATGAGGATTCACCTGGCTTTGAACAGCTTTAAGCTCTGCATTCTTTTTAGCAAGCTCCAAATCCTGCTTCTCAGCTTGACCCTTAAATACTACTTCGATAAGCTCCTTAATCCTTAATACCATCAGATTGAAACGATTGATTAGCTTACCAATTTCATCCTCACCCTCGTTTATTTCTATCAACTCAAACTGCTCTTTTTCCACCTTTCCCATATAGGATGTAATAATCATAAGGCGCTTACTTATAGATTTACCAACAAAATATATTAAGACAGAAGGTAAAAAGATATTAATTAGAACTATACCGAGTAGCCACTTATTTTCAAAAAGGACTGACCAAAACAGCACTTCCTTTGCTTTAATCAGTATTTCCCATTCCTCAAATCCGGTTTGAAAGGTTATTGACGTGGTTGCATCCTCTGTATGAATTATATCAGCCGGCTCATATTCTCGTACACCACTGGCCGTGAGCGAATTTGAAAACAATATATAATCTTTATTTCTTACATAGATTTCTCCATCAAGCTTCTCATTTAATACATCCTTTAGCATATTGCTATAATCCAGATCAACCTTTAGGATTTTACTCATTCCACGTTTATCAAAATAATCTAGTTTTCTGATTATACTGATAGTTCTACTGGTTCCGCTTCCTGGTATACTACTCTTCCCAACATCATAGTAGGTGTACAAGAATATATCCTGCCCGCTTTCTACAAATTCCTTATACCATTCTTCCTCTTTAGCCGTCTCAAGTCTTGCAACGCTTCCGCCATTAACAAGTGTCTCATTATCAGCATAGGTAATAATCTTGTACAGACGACCATAATTGTAATTATAACTTAAGCTGTTATACTTTTTCATATTCATGTAATCTTCATAATAATCCAGACTATTAATATACTGCTTAGATAAAAATTTATCCAGCATTTCATCAGAATAGAGATTATATGTAAATAAAATACAACTCTCGACTGTATCAGCTAAATTTGATTTGACACGTTCAATTACATATGTATGATCTTTGATACGGTTCTCTTTATAGTTACTGTTCACGGTATACAATATGATGGCATCTGTAAATATAATAGGAAGTAATACGCAAAAGCAATAAATCAGAAGCATTTTTGTCCTGATCTTATAATTATTAAAACTGAATTTCCTCATGTCATATTACCCTCATACCCTCTTATATATTCTTATCTGATATCTATAACTATTTTACACACAAAATGAAATATAAGCAAGTCTGTCCTTAATGTGATTTAAGGGCTGTCTGACATAATTCATCATAAATAAACCCAAATCTGACATATAAATGAACTAAATTGTTCACAAATTGTCTTTATTCTATCCACATTTTAATCATAAATTAGTTTTATAATATTCTTAGAAGTGATAAATATTTTTTTCACTCTCCTCCTCCCTACTTATAAATATAGATTAGAGGGTGTCTGCAGGCTCTTGCTTGCAAGACACCCTCTTTCACATTTAGATATTTAAATAACTAAATCCTTTATATTTCTATAGACTTTCTTCTCGATTATTTTATATTCTTTTTATAAATCATTCACAAAATAGTCACATCTTCTTTGTA
>CAZDWP010000116.1:0-5491 GCA_964508985.1 uncultured Herbinix sp.
CATCATATATTCGACCTTCTTCATCTTTTCAACTTCTCGCTCGGCTTCATCTGCTCTACGCTCCGTCTTACTTGAATGATTGGCCACCTCAAAGAGGATTTTATCATAATGACCTCTCCTATCTTCATTAAGCTTTCCCTTGATATTCTCCTTAATAATTCTATGAATCTGAAGGTCAGGATAGCGACGTATAGGCGATGTAAAATGAGTATAGTACTTTGCTGATAAGCCAAAATGCCCTGTGTTAGCCACCGTGTACTTTGCTTGTTTCATAGAGCGAAGTGTTAGGCGGCTGATAAGTGCTTCCTCCGGTGTATCCTCAATTTTATTAAGTAGCTTTTGAAGCTCCTTCGGGTGTATATCCTCACTTCCAACCTTAATTGTATATCCAAAGTTATTGATGAAGATAGCAAGCGCTCTAATCTTCTCCTCGTCAGGATTATCGTGGGTACGATATAGGAAGGGAAGCTCCTGCCAGAAGAAGTCCTCAGCCACGGTTTCATTGGCTATAAGCATAAATTCCTCAATAATCTTTGTAGCCTTATTTCTTTCATAAGCTCTTATCTCTACAGGTTTCCCATTATGGTCAACTATTATCTTACTTTCAGGAAAATCAAAATTAATAGCTCCCCTCTTATGCCTTCTCCCCTTTAATATTTCAGACAGCTCAAGCATAAGCATGAACATGGGAACCAGCTCATCATATTCCTTAATAAGCTCTGGGTCCTGCTCCTCAACAATCTTCGATACATTGGTATATGTCATACGTCTATTGGAGCGTATAACAGTCTCTGCAATCTTATGCCCAATGACATTTCCTTTAGCATCAATATCCATAAAGCAGCTAAGTGCCAGACGGTCCACATCGGGATTTAGAGAGCATATTCCATTAGACAGCTTATGAGGTAGCATGGGTATGACTCTGTCCACCAGATATACACTGGTTCCTCTTTTTAGAGCTTCTGTATCAAGGGCTGCTCCCTCCTTAACATAATGGGTAACATCCGCTATGTGTACTCCCAGATGATATATATCACCATCCTTAGTCAGGGATATGGCATCATCCAGATCCTTGGCATCCTCACCATCTATGGTTACGGTCTGAAGCTTTCTTATGTCTA
The DNA here is from genome assembly GCA_964508985.1 of uncultured Herbinix sp. Lineage (GTDB taxonomy): Bacteria > Bacillota > Clostridia > Lachnospirales > Lachnospiraceae > Mobilitalea. The sequence continues at coordinate 1,122 of CAZDWP010000116.1, forward strand.
TTCTGTTCTTACATTCAGACCGATCTATCTCGTCTGGGATAAAGTCTAGCACCCGAAATACATCCTTTGGAAATTCCACGGGTAGGTCATATGCCTTAACTACTGACATTATATCTACCCCAGGATCATTGCTATGGCCAAGAATTTCGACGACTCTACCCTCTGGACTATGTTCCTCATCACCATAGCCTGTGATAGTAACCACGACCTTATGTCCTGTTACAGCTCCTTTGGTATGTTCCTTGGGAATAAAGATATCATGAACGAATTTCTGATTGTCGGGAACCACAAAGCCAAAGCTTTTGCTTCTTTGAAATGTACCGACAACCTCCTTCATCCCTCGCTCAAGTATCTGAACAACCATGCCTTCCTGTCTTTTGCCAGTCTTCCCACTATTAATCATTATAGTGACCTTATCGCCATGCATAGCTCCCTTAGTGGCGTTCTCGGGTATGAAGATATCCTCAGATTCACCCTCAATTATTACGAAGCCAAATCCCTTCTGTGTTCCCGAAAATATCCCTGTCTTAACGCTATCCCCTGGTGTTCTATATCTGCCTTTGTCGTCTAAATTAATTTTTCCCTGGGATGTCAGAGAATCTAATACTTCCTTTAGCTCATCTTTCTGGTACTTAGGTACCTGTAATATGGCAACTATATCTCTAAACCTCATGGGTTTATATTCACTACTACTAAAAAAGTCCTGTAGCATTTTATTTCTTTCTTCCATTTTGTTTTCTTCTTTCATATATACTCCTAAAATTAGTTTGTTTTTCATATATCAATATTGTTAAATTGATATTATCAAATATAATATTGATATTTTGCTGCAGTGTTTTGAGTTATTGATAGTATACCATATATTGCTTGATTTTAATATTTTTTTACGATTAACATCAACAAGAAAGAGTTTCGCTTGCGAAACTCTTGCGCCGAGCGCGGCCAGCTTTGCTGGCAAGATACAAAGCGCGCGAGTGCGCATCCATAGCGGAGCGTTTTTTATATAATAGGACGCAATTTCCTATTATATAAAAAACACTCTGGTATCCAGAGTGTTTTAACTTTAGTTTATTTACCAATTAAGATTAAGTACCACTGAGAGTACTATAAATAATGTAGCAAGTACCTTAGTTGATCTTACAATCATACCTTCAGCAGAACGTCCTTTATTCTTACTCCAGTAAGATTCAGAAGCACCGGTCAATGCTCCGGACAGTCCGGAAGATTTACCTTCCTGCTTTAATACGATAAATACTAACACCACGCAAATACCAATATATATTATTTGAACTATAGTTTTTAAAATTTCCACGTTAATCCTCCATTCCACTGAAAAACACTACGCTTATTCTATCATATAATGTTTATTATTTCAAGATGTTTTTTTACCGGCGTAAAATGTCCTTCTCGTGAGAACAATTTATTTCTTTAATAATAGTGATTTCCCTGTCATCTCATCTGGCTTCTTCATACCCATCATATCAATCAAGGTCGGAACTATATCAGCCAAACGACCTTCCTCCGCTAAGGTATAGTCCTTATCAAAGTTAATTAATATAAATGGTACTGGGTTTGTTGTATGTGCTGTAAATGGCTCGTTTGTATTATAATCTAGTAGCTGCTCAGCATTTCCATGATCCGCACAGAGAAACATCTGTCCGTTTACGGATAGAAGTGCTTCTAACACCTTGCCCACACATTCATCCACTGCTTCAACTGCCTTAACTGCAGCTTCCATTATACCAGTATGTCCTACCATATCAGGATTGGCAAAGTTACAGATAATAACGTCATATTTATCAGATTTTATAGCTTCAACTAAGTTTTCTGACACCTTGTATACACTCATTTCAGGCTGCATGTCATAGGTTGCAACCTTGGGAGAATTAACAAGAATTCTGTCTTCACCTTCATTTGGAACCTCAATACCTGCGTTAAAGAAGAATGTAACATGAGCATATTTTTCTGTCTCCGCCAGTCTAAGCTGAGTCATTTTATGCTTGGCAAGGAACTGACCGAATGTGTTTTCTATAGCTACCTTATGGAAGGCTACCAGCTTATTGGGTATTGTAATATCATACTCGGAGAAGCATACATAGGTCAGATTCATTCTGTCTTTACCACGGTCAAAACCTTTAAAATCGTCACTACAAAATACCCTTGTGATTTCCCTTGCACGATCGGGTCTGAAGTTATAGAAGATAACCGAATCATTTTCCTTAACGGTTGCTACGGGCTTTCCGTCTTCTTTCACTACACATGGTATTACGAATTCATCATATACTTCCTTGTCATATGAATTTTGCACTGCAACAACTGGGTTTTCTGCAGTATCACCTTCTCCGTATGCAAGAGCGCGATATGCTTTCTCAACGCGATCCCATCGATTATCTCTGTCCATGACATAATAGCGTCCCATTACTGAAGCAATCTTGCCAACACCGATCATCCTCATCTTCTCACCGAGTTCTTCTATAAAACGCTTGCCTGATGCGGGAGGTGTGTCTCTTCCATCTAAGAATGTATGAACAAATACATTACTAATTCCATGGCGTTTCGCAAGCTCCAATAATCCATACAAATGGGTATTGTGGCTGTGAACTCCACCATCAGATAATAATCCAAATAAATGTAAGTCAGAATTATTTCTTTTGCAGTTATCTATTGCTGCAAGAAGTGCAGCATTTTCAAAGAAGGTACCGTCCTGGATTTCCTTAGTTATCCTGGTCAGCTCCTGATATACAATTCTGCCTGCTCCTATGTTGATATGACCAACCTCTGAATTACCCATCTGACCTTCGGGAAGTCCTACCGCCATACCGCTTGCATTTCCCTTTACAAATGGATATTCCTCCATTAATCGGTCCATTACAGGCGTATTTGCAGCTGCTATCGCATTGGCTTCTTTTTTATCATTAAGGCCGAAGCCATCAAGCACCAATAATACTGTTGGTTTTTTACTCATGTTTAACCTCTTTCTAACGCATTGTCTCTCTATCCGTCGTCTATTTGTAGTTAACGATCTTTCCAAAATCAGCCTTAAGGCTTGCTCCACCTACTAAGCCACCGTCAATGTTTTTCTGACCAAATAGCTCATTGGCACTGGATGCACTAACGCTACCGCCGTACTGAATACGAAGAGCCTCTGCTGTTTCTCCATCATATATTTCTGCTATACAATCACGGATAGCCTTACATACCTCTTCGGCCTGCTCTGATGTAGCTACCTTTCCTGTTCCGATTGCCCAGATAGGCTCGTATGCAATTACAGATTTCATAGCCTGCTCCTTGGTAACACTAAGGAATGCAATCTTAATCTGCTGACGTACAAAATCTATGGTAATACCCTGTTCTCTCTGTGTTAAGGATTCACCACAGCAAACTATAGGTGTAAGCCCATGCTCAAATGCCTTCAATACCTTTTTATTTACTGTTTCATTTGTCTCGGCAAAATATTCTCTTCTTTCTGAATGGCCTATAATAACATATTTTACTCCAATTTCAGTAAGCATATTCGGAGCTATTTCTCCGGTGTAAGCACCACTTTCTTCAAAATACATATTCTGTGCACCAATCTCAATATTAGAATCCTTCGCCGCTTCCACTGCTGGAATCAGGCTGATTGCAGGAACACAAAATACAACGTCGACTTCCTCTGAAGCCACTAAAGGCTTTAACTCATTTATTAACTTGACTGCCTCACTGGGCGTCTTATTCATTTTCCAATTACCTGCCACGATTTTTCTACGCATAATATTTCTCCTTCTGGTACCTGGTACCGACTTATTCCGACTTATTTATCGTTAGCCGCTGCTACGCCTGGAAGTTCCTTGCCTTCTAAGAATTCAAGTGATGCTCCACCACCGGTAGAAATATGTGTCATCTTATCGCCAAATCCTAGCTGATTAACAGCTGCCGCAGAATCTCCGCCACCGATAATGGTAGTAGCATCTATCTCTGCAAGTGCTTTAGCTACGGCAATCGTACCCTTGGCAAAGTTAGACATTTCAAATACTCCCATGGGTCCGTTCCATACTACTGTCTTGGCATCACTTATAGCATCTGCGAATAGCTTGGAGGACTCCTCGCCTATATCGAGTCCCTGCCAATCAGACTCTATTTTACCGCGTTTAACAGTCTTATATTCTACATCATTGGAGAAATCTTTAGCAACAACTGTATCGATAGGTATTAATAATTTAACACCCTTCTTCTCTGCCTTTTCTAACATTTCATTTGCATAATCAAGGTAATCGGCTTCCAATAATGATTGGCCAACTTCCTCACCCTGAGCCTTCATAAATGTATAAGCCATACCACCACCGATAATCAATGTATCTACCTTGTCAAGAAGATTATCGATTACGGAA
>CAZDWP010000116.1:5501-6239 GCA_964508985.1 uncultured Herbinix sp.
AAATTTTGCTTGAAACCTTGGAGCCTCCTAATATAGCTACAAAGGGTCTCTTCGGATTATTAACAGCATTACCTAAGAATTCTATTTCCTTCTGCATAAGATATCCTACAACCGCAGTATCAACGTATTTTGTAACGCCTACGTTGGAGCAATGAGCTCTGTGAGCGGTTCCAAATGCATCATTTACAAATACATCACATAATGAAGCAAGCTCTTCGCTAAATGTATCTATGTTCTTTGTTTCCTCTTCTCTATAGCGGGTATTCTCTAAAAGAACTACATCTCCATCCTTCATAGCAGCTACAGCAACCTTGGCATTTTCACCTACTACATTGTCATCCTTTGCAAATACAACATCCTTGCCAAGTAGCTCGGATAATCTTTCTGCCACTGGAGTTAGTGATAACTCTGGCTTAGGTGTTCCCTTAGGTTTGCCCAGATGAGAGCATAGAATTACCTTACCCCCGTCATTAATTAGCTTTTTAATTGTAGGAAGCGCCTCTACTATTCTAATCTCGTCTGTAATTTTTCCCTCCTGTAGAGGTACATTGAAATCGCATCTTACAAGAACTCTTTTACCCTTAACATTGATATCGTCAACTGACTTTTTATTCAGCATTGTGTGCATACTCCTTTCACATATATAAATATTTATATAAATCAGAACCTTTATTACCTTATCATACAAGAAAGAGTTTCGCTTGCGAAACTCTTGCGCCGAGCGCGGCCAGCTTTGCT
>CAZDWP010000117.1:0-6218 GCA_964508985.1 uncultured Herbinix sp.
TGTAGAGCATGTTATCGAGCGTCTAAATATACTTAAAAAAAGAAAAATACGAATTGCACTTGATGATTTTGGTACAGGCTATTCATCTTTGAACTATCTTAAGAAATTCCCCATAGACATTATTAAGCTTGACAGAAGCTTTATTAATGCCATAACCGAAGAAGGGGTTGACACATTGCTGATTAAGAACATATTAAAGCTTGCCAGCGATTTGCAATTTGAGGTTATAGCAGAGGGAATTGAAACTCATGAACAAATGCAGATGTTAGTTGATTATAACTGTGATAAAGGCCAGGGGTACTTGTTAAGTAAGCCTCTTTCGGTAGAGAATATTATTAATCTTTTATATAACAATAAAGTATAGTATTGATATTTGACTTATGGCACAGACAACTCCGTAATACATTTAGTGAAGGAGCGCCTGTGTCTTTTTCTGTTTTGCAATGGCAAAACATGTGAAACATAACTATTCTTCTTTGTCTTCTTCCTCAACAATTTCATCCAATACTTTAATTAAGTCTTGAATGGTATATAATTCTACATTGCGATCTAGAATTACATTCTTTAATTCAATAGGAAGTGTTTCGAATTTTTCGTTTATAGCCGGAGCTACATATGACATTTAATCACCCTCCATTCAAATTTATTGTCTTAAGATAATTGGTTGCCACCTCTAGTTTTTTGCTGAATAAACATCTCCATTTCCTCTACCGTATGGAATTCATCAAGATGCTTTCTAACCTCCTTTCTGGTTTCATCATCCAGACCTTCAAGACGCTTTTCATATTCAGAATTGTTTGTAAAGAAGAAATTTGTAAGGCCAGAATCTACAAGTCCTCCATTATATTGACTGCCTGTATCTATAAAACCATTAAAATTCATCATAAAATAAGCCCTCTTTCGATATTAGTATATAATCAGTATTTGTTATTTGCTTAAGCTTTATTCCGTATATTACGGTCTTATATTATCCATTTCCTGCTTGTTATAGCATATATTATAAGCTATAATTGACATAATCGAGGCTAGACTGACTGTTGGCCTAGTGTTCTAATGGGAGGTAGGTTATGAAGAAGGGCATAATATTAATAGCTATTGGTATCATATTATTAGCTATAGATTTGCGAATACCAATGGGGGATGCTTATCCACCAATGGAAGTTATAGATGATTTGGGAGAAGTGATTCAGGACAAGATTATCAACAATTTAATAGGCGCGCGACCAAAGGTTGACCTTATATCGGATGTGTTAGGCTTTGCTTTTCTTTTTGTTGGAGCCTTATTTTTATTGAAATACGACATTAAGATAATATTTGGAATACTACTGATTCCCTTTGCAATTTATTTGTATATTACTATTATGCAGCTTCCCTATAATTTTATACTTCGTGATTTATATTTAAAAGCAGCAGGCTATCATTTTCTTCTAGTTTTTATTGAGATTCTTACGGAATTGTTTATTATCAAAAGTGTGATAAATGTTATCCAATGTACTCAGACTAAATGGAATGTTAATGAGCTGCTTGTGGGCTGGGCTCTTGCTATGATAAGTAAGGGAGTTCTTTCGGGAATTCATTTCTTCTATAGCAGAGGAATATTTTATTTTGTTTATTCTCTCGTTATGATAGGGGCCACCGTGTTTTATCTGAATAGGTTGTATGTGATTACAAAGTTTAAGCTGGAGGAGAATTCATGAATAGAAATGAATTTAAAAAACTGATAGATTCTAAAATAGTCATTCTAGACGGAGCATGTGGAAGTAATCTTCAGAAGAAGGGTATGCTATCCGGTATATGCCCTGAGCAGTGGATGACTGATAATGCCGACATTGTCATAGACTTGCAAAGGCAGTTTTTAGAGGCAGGAACGGATATTCTATTTGCACCTACATTTACAGCAAATAGAATTAAGCTTAAAGAATATGGTATGGAGGATAAGATTTCTTACTATAACAAGCAGTTAATTATCCTAAGTAAGAAGGCTATAGAATTATATCGCCAGGGGAGTGGTAATAAACGCAATATATATATAGCAGCCGATATCACCATGACAGGAGAAATGGTAGCTCCAAATGGTAAGCTATCTTTTGAGGAGCTTGTAAATGTGTATAAGGAGCAGATGGGATATATTCTAGATGAAGGAGTAGACCTCTTTGTTATAGAGACCATGATGAGCCTGCAGGAATGTAGGGCAGCCCTCCTTGCTGTCCATGAGCTATGTGACTTACCTGTTATGGTTTCATTGACTTACCAGGGAAATAATCGCACACTTTATGGAACTGATCCGGAGACGGCAATCACCGTATTGCAGGCAATGGGTGCTGATGCTGTGGGTGTAAATTGTTCCACCGGGCCTGATAAGATGTGTGATATCATTAGGCAGATGAAGAAGCTTGCCCATGTTCCGATTTTAGCCAAGCCCAATGCTGGAATCCCCTATCTTGAGGATAACCAAACCGTATTTCCCATGGGTCCTGAGGAATTCGCAAATGAAATGAAAATGCTTGTTTCTGAAGGAGTCAGTATAGTGGGAGGTTGCTGCGGAACAACACCTGAACATATAAAGCTATTGACAGAGGCTGTAGATGGTTTACTCGTGCCTAAGGTTGACACTGCTCATATAAGAGCTCTTACAACCGAAAGGGCGATGACACCGATATTATTAGATGGAAGTTTTATGGTGGTTGGGGAGAGGATTAATCCCACAGGCAAGAAAGCGCTACAAGCAAGTCTTAGAGCAGGAGATTTCACACCCATAGGGAAGATGGCAAGTGATCAGATAGAGCTGGGTGCAAGTCTTCTTGATATAAATGTAGGAATGAGTGGAATAGACGAGAAGGAAGCAATGCTAAAAGCGGTTGAAGAGGCTTTACGTGTTACTAATGTACCTCTCGTAATAGATACAAGTAATGCTGAAGTAATGGAAGCGGCTTTAAGAATATATCCTGGTCGTGCATTAATGAATTCTATATCTCTTGAGAAAGAAAAGATAGATAAGCTCCTACCTATAGCTAAGAAATACGGCGCTATGTTTATACTTCTTCCTCTATCGGAATCCGGTTTGCCAAAGGATATCAGGGAGAAGAAGAGTATAATACATGAGATAATGGATAGGGCATATGATTTAGGACTTAGCAATGAGGACATAATAGTAGACGGGCTCGTAAATACTGTAGGTGCCAATCCTAGAGCTGCCGTAGAGACGATAGAGACCATCCGATATTGTAAAAACGAACTGGGTCTTGCAACTATCATTGGATTATCTAATATATCCTTTGGACTTCCACAAAGGCAGTATATTAACAGTACATTTTTGGGATTCGCCATACAAGCTGGACTTACTATGGCTATAGCGAATCCTTCCCAGGAGCTTCTTATGAATACTACATTTGCCTCTGATTTATTGCTTGGCAAGGAAGGAGCAGCCGAAAGATATATAAACAGTGTGGTAGAGATAAAGGCACAGGATAGAACCTTAGCAGGAGATAATCAAAGGGTTAAGAAGGATAATAATGAGCATAATCATGAAGATAGAGATAGGAGTAGCCTTGCTGACCTAGACAAGAATAAGCAGGCTATATTTGAAGCGGTTTTGAAGGGTAACAGGAATAATATCTTACAATTAGTGAAGGATGAGCTGTCTAGTAACAATTCTCCCGGTGATATTATTGATGCTATACTTATTCCTGCTATAAATGAAGTAGGAAGATTGTTTGACAGCCAGAGGTATTTTCTCCCACAGCTTATATCCGGAGCTGAGACTATGAAGCTTGCTATTGATTATCTTGAGCCTATGCTTTCGGATAATGAAAACAATACAAAGAGCCATGGTACTGTTATCATTGCCACTGTATCTGGGGATATACATGATATAGGGAAGAACTTAGTCGCTTTGATGCTTAAGAATTACGGGTATCGTGTAATCGACCTAGGTAAGGATGTACAAACCGATATCATTATTCAGACTGCAAAAGAAGAGTCGGCTGATATTATCGCCTTGTCTGCGCTTATGACCACAACCATGGTTGAGATGAAAAATGTAGTGGAAAAAGCAAAAGAAGCAGGACTTCATACGAAGATAATAATAGGCGGAGCTGTGATAACAGAGCAATATGCCAAGGAAATAGGAGCCGATGGTTATTCACCGGATGCAGGATCGGCAGTAGAGCTTGTGAGAAAGATTATAGCGCTATCTGACACCATTAGAAAGGAGTAGCACAATGACATTGGAGCAGCTAAAGGACACCCGTGTTGATGTAATTATTCCCGTATACAAACCGGACAATAAGCTTTATCAACTTCTTCTTAAGATGGAAAAGCAAACGATAAAGCCTAAGAATATATTTTTTCTACAGACTGTCAATGACATGAATAGAAAAGAAAAACTTGAAATACCTAATGATTATAGTATAGATATTCAAATTTTCTACGTAGATAAAAAGGAATTTGATCATGGAGGAACTCGTAAATTCGGAGCATCCCTATCCAATGCTGATATTCTAATGTATATGACACAGGACGCTATACCAGTAGATGAATTCCTTATAGAAAAGCTTATAGAGCCTTATGAGGATTCTCTTGTATCAGCTACCTATGCTAGACAGCTACCTAATTCGCGCGCAGATATCATAGAGCGTTACACAAGAAATTTTAATTATCCGAATGAAAGTAGAACGAAATCATTAAGGGATATAGACACCCTCGGGATTAAAGCATTTTTTTGTTCAAATGTATGCTCAACATATAGAAGAGACATATATGAAAAGCTTGGAGGATTTGTAGAGAAAACAATATTTAACGAGGATATGATTATGGCACATGCCATGATTCATGCAGGCTTTAAAATTGTGTACCAAGCAAAGGCAAAGGTGGTTCATTCCCACGTCTACTCTTATCTACAACAGTTTTCTAGAAACTTTGATCTAGGGGTATCCCATAGACAGTATGCTAATGTATTTCTTGGAGTCAGTTCTGAGGCTGAAGGCATTCGGTTGGTTAAGAGTACTCTACAATATTTAGTTGACAATAAAGAATATCTGTTGATTCCGGATTTAATCATTAGCTCGGGCATGAAATATCTGGGTTATAAATTGGGAGTAAACTATAATAAGTTTTCGAAGGGATTTGTAATACGTTGTACTATGAATAAAGGCTATTGGAGAAATGGTATTTAGTAAACATAGGTAATAGGAGAATATAGCATGGATAATGTTTCTATCGTAATGACAACCTATAATGGTGAAAAATATTTAGAGCAGCAGATTGTTTCTATCCTTTCCTCGACCTATCAGGATTTTGAACTTTATATTGTTGATGACGGTTCCCAGGATAATACTATGGAGATATTAAACCGCTATAAAGAAAAATATCCTGACAAGATTCACTTAAGTAGAAATGAAACCAACCTCGGTGTTACGTTGAATTTTTTGAATGCTGTAAGTAAAACTACATCCGAATATATTATGCTATGTGACCAGGATGATGTATGGAAGGTTGATAAGATAGCTAAAACTTTAAAAAGAGTAAAACAGATGGAGGTTCAGTTTGCTAAGGAGCTTCCTATTGCTGTATTTACCGATGCATATGTTGTTGATGAAAATCTAAATATAATATATGAATCGTTTTTTAGATCTGGGAGGCTAGATCCCAGACTTACTGATCTTTCACATTTATTGATGGAAAACAAACTAATCGGTTGTACAGTTATGATAAATCAAGCTGTGCGACGTATTCTTAGGAGCTGCCCACTTCCTAAAAGGGCAAGGTTACATGACGGCTGGTTAGGGTTGATAGCCGCATCGGTCGGAAAAATTGGATTTATTAAGGAGCCTACTTTATTCTATAGGCAGCACGGTGCCAATGTTGTAGGAAATCGTGGATTTTTATCATATGTATTCAACCGTATAAGCAATATAGGAAAGCAGAAGAGAGCTTTATCAGAGCTTTATTTACAGGCAGAAGAGTTTGCTTTTTTGTACCATAATTTTATTGACGGTAGGAAACTGGAAATTATAACGAGATTTTCAAAATTAGGTAAAAAGAATTTTTTTAATAGAAGAGTAACTCTTATCCGATATGGTTACCTCAAATCCGGGATAATCCGTAATATTGGGTTAATGTTTATTGCCTAGGGTGTATTATTATTCATCAAGTTAAATTATAAGTCATGCTATTTAATTATAAAAAACATATGTCAGTACTTGACAAACAAATGTGTT
>CAZDWP010000118.1:0-6209 GCA_964508985.1 uncultured Herbinix sp.
TTCGGATACTATAGTCGGATAAGCTATATAAGTACCGTTTCTTTGAAATGTCTTTTCCTTAATTTCGTATCCATCACCATTAATATGCTCCATCAACAAGCCCTTCAAAATCTTTACTTGTTAAAGGATACGTTTGAATCATATTTTTATGTCTTCTTATATATGAATTCTCAAATTAAAAAAACGCACACTATATTTTCTCATTCTGCTAAGCTATAAATCCTTAGTATTTCTTCCTTGCCCAGAGGTATATAAGATATAATCTCCTTCTTGCCCTTATCAGTAGTCATATCTACGATTTTCTCATAATCAGAAGGATTAATCCCAAGTTCTTTCATTGTAGTTGGCATACCTATGGTTCTAAAATACTGTGTCATGGCTTCAATCCCTTTAAGGGCTGTCTTCTCCGGATGCTCATGGTCCATCTCTATTCCCCAGACACGGTTAGCAAATTGACTGAATTTCCGAATATCATGATGATACATGTATTTTGCCCAAGCAGGAAAAAGTACCGACAGACCGGCAGCATGAGCCACATCAAATAGACCAGAAAAATCATGCTCCATCTTATGAACAGGAAAGAGCATATTCCTACCACAGCCTGTTAATCCGTTGTGGGAAAGGCTCGATGCCCACATAAGAGTAGCCCTTGCCTCATAATTATTAGGCTCATTTATTGCCACCAAACCGGCATTCTTAACTGCTACCATTAATCCTTCTGCAATTCTATCGGTCAAATCATTATCATGCTCTGCTGTAAAATATCTCTCAATGGTATGCATGAGGGTATCTACAATTCCACAGCCTGTTTGATATTTGGATACTGTAAATGTATGTTCGGGATTGAGAAATGCAACCACCGGTTTTAGTAAATCGTCATTTAGTGAACGCTTAAGATTGTTATCTGGATTAGTTACCACATGGGAGTTACTCATCTCACTTCCTGCGGCTGCAAGAGTAAGGACAACACCCACAGGAAAACTCTTTGTTGGCTTGGTCTGATTAATAATCATATCCCAGGGATCCATCCCATTTGCTATTCCCATCCCAATGCTTTTGGCTGAATCGATAACACTACCTCCGCCTATAGCAAGAATAAAATCCACAGCTTCCTTCTTGGCATATTCTATACCCTGCCTTATTAAATCAATTCTCGGGTTGGCTTCTACTCCTCCCAACTCCACATAATCAATATCCTCTTCCTTCAGGATTTCTTTTATCTTAGTAAGCAGACCTGATTTTTTTACACTGCTTGTGCCATAATGAAGAAGTATTTTATTAAAGCCGTATTCTTTAAGGGCTTTTCCGATTTTTTCATCTGAATCCCTTCCAAAATAAACCTTCGTAGGTGTAAAATATTCAAAACTTAGCATCTTATTCCGTCCCTTCTGTACTAGTTAAGACATCTTTTGTCTCAGTACCATCTGTAATATTCCACCATGTCTGTAATATTCCATGTCTACCACAGAATCAAAACGTATCTTGACCTTAAATGTGGTTCTCTTACCATCCTTATCGGTCGCTATAACCTCAGCAAAATCTCCCGGTTTAATATTCTCCTCTAAATGAATATCTATCTTTTCCTCTCCGGTAAGTCCAAGGCTTTCTGCCGTTTGGCCGTCCATATATTGTAGTGGAAGAACACCCATCATAACCAGATTTGACCTATGGATTCTCTCATAGCTTTCAGCAATAACCGCTTTAACACCAAGTAGACTCGGACCCTTTGCTGCCCAGTCTCTGGATGACCCCATACCATAATCCCTGCCTGCAAGTACCACTAAACCAGTATCCTGCTCCTTATATTTCATACAGGCATCGTATATGGACATAATCTCGCCATTCGGCCAGTAGATAGTATATCCTCCCTCTGTACCAGGTGCAATTTGATTACGGATTCTGATGTTGGCAAAGGTTCCCCGCATCATTACCTCATGATTTCCTCTCCTAGAACCATAGGTATTAAAATCCTTAGGCTCCAGTCCATGGTTTGATAGATATAGACCGGCAGGGGTATTTCTTCCGATAGCTCCCGCAGGAGAGATATGATCTGTGGTAACAGAATCTCCAAAGCTTGCAATGACTCTTAGCTCCTTAAGAGGTTGTATATCTTCTGGCTCCATGGTAAGGTTCGTAAAGAAAGGCGGCTTTCTAATATAAGTAGAGTTATCGTCAAACTCATATAAGCTTCCTTCATTTATCTTAATATCGTTCCATAGCTGATTATCATCATAAACTAGGCTATATTCCTTTTCAAACAGCTCTGGCTTTACATGCTCCATAACTGCATTTTGAATTTCCTCAGAGGATGGCCAGATATCCTTAAGATATACTGGATTACCTTCTCTATCATTTCCAATTGAATCCTTAGTTAAATCAATATCCATGGTTCCCGCAAGAGCATAAGCTACCACAAGAGGAGGAGAGGCTAGATAATTTGCCTTAACAAGCGGATGGATTCTTCCTTCAAAATTCCTATTACCGGATAATACTGATGTAACCAATAGGTCATTATCATTAATTGCCGTCGTAATCTCAGGAAGAAGTGATCCTGAATTACCGATACAGGTTGTGCATCCATAGCCTACGATATGAAATCCTAGGGTGTCAAGATAGGGCAAAAGACCTGCGTTTGCCAAATAGTCAGTAACTACCTTAGACCCAGGTGCTAATGAAGTCTTGACATAAGCGGGAACCTTTAATCCTTTCTCTACTGCCTTCTTAGCTAAAAGTCCAGCACCAAGCATAACGGAAGGATTAGATGTATTGGTACATGAGGTTATGGCTGCTATAACAACTGAGCCTGTCCTAATAGTATCGCTTCTTCCATCACTTAAGCTGATTTTGGCTTGCTTCTTAAATTCATCTTGACTAAGTCCATGACCTTGATTTCCCAAGGGTGCAGTTATACTACTTATATAAGCTTCTTTCGCTTTGCCAAGAGGGATTAAGTCCTGCGGCCTCTTTGGTCCAGAAATAGCGGTCTCTACAGTAGATAAATCTAGACAGGCAATGTCTGTATAGACTGGCTCAGGAAGCCCCTTCTCATAGAACATATTATTTGCCTTAAGATAGCTTCTAACTAATTCAACATGCTCCTTACTTCTTCCTGTAAGTAGCATATAGTCTAAGGTTTCCTCATCTACAGGGAAATACCCGCATGTTGCTCCGTATTCTGGAGACATATTTGCAATAGTAGCACGATCTGCCAAGCTAAGTGTTTGAACACCTTCTCCGAAATACTCTACGAACTTGCCCACTACTCCCTTATCTCTTAGAAGCTTTGTTACCCTAAGTGCTAGATCGGTGGCTGTAGCACCTGTGGGAAGCTTACCGGTCATATGAACCCCTATAACCTCAGGCACAGGAAAATATGAGGGCTGTCCTAACATTCCAGCCTCAGCTTCAATTCCACCTACTCCCCAACCAAGGACTCCAAGCCCATTAATCATCGTAGTATGAGAATCCGTTCCCACCAGAGTATCGGGATAAAGGATGTCTCTATCATTATCCTTTCCTTCTATAACCAACTTAGCGAGATATTCAAGATTTACTTGATGAACAATTCCTGTAGAGGGCGGAACTACACTGAAATTATTGAATGCCTTCTGGGCCCAACTAAGAAACTGATATCTCTCATTATTCCTTTCGAATTCTCTCTTTACATTTTCGCTTAGGGCATCGGACATGCCATAATAATCCACCTGAACAGAATGGTCTATAACCAAATCTACTGGAACCTCGGGATTTATTCTCTCTATCAGATGGGCAGACTCCTCATATTGAGATTTATCAACCATGTCCATCTCTTCTATATCGGGTTCTTCTGTTTTCTCTAAAATGTCGGTTGCTTCTACTGTTTCGGCCATAGTCGATACCTTTGCCATTTTGTTAATGGCATCTCTCAAAGCAGCTAAGTCTAAGACAGAAGGGACTCCTGTAAAATCCTGAAGTATAACCCTTGCCGGTTTAAAAGGTACTTCCCCCTGTCCACCTCTATGCTTGGTCCAACTTGCCAGATCCTTAATATGCTCTTCTGTAATCGCAAGGCCATCCCAGCCACGAAGAACAGATTCAAGCAAAACCTTAATAGAGTATGGTAGATGCTTTATATCATATCCATACTTCTCTAAGGATTCCAAATTGTAATATTCATAGATTTTGTCCTGTATCTTAATATGTTTTAAGGCATTATCTTTAAGTGCTTTCATAATTATCACCCTGACTTTCTGTATAGTAATTGATAGGTATTTATTATAATACACGATTATCGTAAGCTTGCCAAGGGTCTGCTATATTTTCCTAGGCCCTCCGCCGATATCTACCACATAGAAATCCGCCCTAAGCCCTGTCTTTTCTTTATATTGATTTCCCACCTTACTTATAAATGAATCAATAGATTTTTCATCTACAATATTTACTGTACATCCTCCAAATCCGGCTCCGGTCATTCTGGCACCGATAAGGCCATCCTGTTCCCAGGCAGCTTCCACCAAGGAGTCCAGCTCATAGCCGGTAACCTCATAATCGTCTCTTAATGATGTATGGGATTCATTCATCAGATAACCAAACCTCTGAATATCATTGGCCTTAAGTGATTTTATAGCTTCAATAGTTCTCTGGTTTTCATATACGGCATGCCTTGCGCGACGAATTAAGGCTTCCTCTTTAATTACGCCCTTATGAAGCTCAAGCTCTTGGTTACTTAGATCACCAAGAGTATTTATTTTAATTACTGTCTGGAGTCTTCTTAATGCTTCCTCGCATTCACTTCTTCGCTCATTATACTTAGAATCACCAAGGCTTCGTCTTTTATTACTATTGGCGATAACTATCTTCTTATCTCCTAGACTAAGAGGTGCATATTCATAATCTAAGGTAGAAGTATCTAATAATATAGCATGGTTCTTCTTTCCCATAGCTACAGCAAATTGGTCCATAATGCCACTATTTACACCGACATATTTATTCTCCGCATATTGAGATAAAAGTGAGATATCCTTTAGGCTTATGTCTATTTGAAATAAGTCTTTTATTATGTATGCTGTTAGCACCTCAATACTGGCGGATGAGGATAGACCCGAACCGTTAGGAATATCTCCATAATAAAGTATATCCATTCCACGGTTTATACTAAAGCCTTCAATCTTAATATCTGGATGTTTTTCTAGAAACGAATGCTGGGCAAATGCCCAAAGTACACCTTTGGGGTAATTTGCCCAGTCATCCTTTCTATGATAAATCAATTCCTCTCCGGATAATACATCATCCAAAGATGAAATGATCACTCCATCTTCAGGAAAATTCATTGAATAAAAACGTAAGGTTCTGTCTTCACGAATGCGAACAGCACCATAGGTTCCAATCTCCAAAGCACATGGAAACACGTGTCCTCCGTTATAATCTATATGCTCACCTATTAGGTTGACCCTGCCTGGAGCAAAATAAGCATCGACTCCTTCAGTGCCTCTATAAATATCTTTAAACCAATTAAGCATTTTATTCTTCATCTTTTTCTCCCATTAGCCATCACATTTTTAACCAAATTATAACATGAGAGAAAGTGTGAAACAAGGTGAAACGTACAGATTATCCTATCAAGGAGTTCTTCATGTTCTTGAGTGCAGACTTCTCCAAGCGGCTTACTTGCGCCTGAGATATATTTATTTCCTTAGCAACTTCCATCTGTGTCTTGCCTTCAAAGAATCTAAGGTTTATGATGTTGTGCTCTCTTGGGGACAGCTTATCCATTGCTTCCTTAAGTGATATTACCTCTATCCAGTTCTCTTCTTTGTTCTTCTTGTCGCTGACCTGATCCATAATATATAGAGCGTCTCCTCCCTCTACATAAACCGGATCATATAGAGATACGGGACTTTGTATCGCATCAAGGGCATATACTATATCTTCCTTACTGATTCCAATTTCTGCGGCTATCTCATTAATCGTGGGTTCCTTTTCATTTTTCCTTACTAGAGCTTCCTTAGCATAAATCGCCTTATACGCAGTGTCTCTTAAAGAGCGGCTTACGCGTATAGCATTATTATCTCTTAGATATCTACGAATCTCTCCAATTATCATGGGAACAGCATAGGTAGAGAATTTAACATTTTGTGTTATATCAAAATTATCGATGGCCTTCATCAGCCCTATGCAGCCTATCTGAAATAAGTCATCAACATTTTCGTTGCTATTTGAAAATCTCTGGA
>CAZDWP010000119.1:0-6206 GCA_964508985.1 uncultured Herbinix sp.
AAAGCTATTATGGGTATTGCGAGTTATGGGAGATTAGCTGAAATGTTAGGAAAAGAAGATATTGCAGAAAAGTATATGAATATTGCTAAAGAGATGGCTGTGAAATGGGAAGAGATGGCAAATGATGGAGACCATTATCGATTAACTTTTGATAGGCCTGATACTTGGAGTCAAAAATATAATCTTGTTTGGGACAGATTGTTAGGATATGATATTTTTGATCCAAAAATTGCAGAGACTGAGGTTGCTTATTATCTAACCAAACAAAATAAATTTGGATTGCCTCTTGATAATCGCGCAACTTATACAAAAACAGATTGGATTATGTGGTCTGCAGTGTTAACGGGTAACAATGATGACTTTGAAGCTTTGTTTAATCCTGTTTATAAGTATGCTGATGAAACTGTTGCAAGGATCCCTATTAGTGACTGGCACGATACTCATACATCTGAAGTTTTGAATTTTAGAGCACGTTCAGTAGTTGGAGCTTATTTTATGAAAGTACTAGAAGAGAAACTTGGAAAGAGTAAATAAACAAGTGTAAACAATCAGTTTATTGTTAATTTGTTACAGCTGAGATTTTAAAAAGTATGCTTGCAGAATATTTTTCTTGCAAGCATACTTAATCTTTACAAAAGAAATTGTAGGGGAGTAAACGATTAAAAATTGATACTTAATGAAAAAATTTTCAACCCTTGTCCTATTTATAATTGTAATAACCATTAATGTTGATAGTCAAGTTTCCGCACCCATATATCGCGATCCAATAACGGATGGAGCTGCAGATCCTTGTTTGATCTATAATGCATTAGAGGATGCATGGTGGATGCTTTATACTCAACGTCGTGCGAACTCTGAAACTGCAGATGTAGCCTATTGCTATGGTAACGAAATAGGAATTGCTTATTCAAAAGATAATGGTAAAACATGGAGATATAGAGGAACTCTCGATCTCGAATTTGAAAGAGGAAAGAATACCTTTTGGGCTCCAGATGTTGTGTATCACAATGGGGTTTATCATATGTTTGTATCTTATATTCAAGGTGTAGGTAATCATTGGGGTGGTAAAGCAACAATGATGCATTATACAAGTGAAAATCTATGGGACTGGATATTGGATGGACCAGTAGATTTACCGAAAGAAGATGTGATAGACGCTACATTACTGAGGCAACCGAATGGAGTATGGAGAATGTGGTATAAATGGAATAGTAAATCGCTGTTTGCTGATAGTGCTGATTTATTTAATTGGACAGGAGACAGTAAACCTGCTATAGATGATGCGCCCCATGAAGGAGCAATTGCTTTTCAATTCAAAAATAACTACTGGTTAGTGACTGATGAGTGGCAAGGAATGGCAGTTTATAAATCTGATGATTTGTTGAATTGGTCAAAGCAAAGCAATAGAATTTTAGATGCTCCAAGTAATCGAAAAGATGATTATCCGAGTGGTGCTCATGGAGATGTAGTAGTTGTAGATGATAAAGCTTTTATTTTTTATTTTACACATCCTGGACGTACTTCTCACACAAAAGATAGTCATGATGATATAGGGAACATACCTTATGAACTACGTCGTTCATCAATTCAAGCAGCTGAACTTGATGTTGCAAATGGCGAACTTATAGTAAAAGATAGAAATAAGCCTTTTGATATATACTTACCTAATAAATAAAATAACACAGAATTATGGGACACCTAAAAATAAAACATTTACTACCAGTTTTTTTACTGCTTTTCACTTCCTCATTGTTTTCAACTGATAAAACTAAAATTACTATAGTTGACCGACCCAATATAACTTCAACAAATTCAAACTATATTCAAAATCGCAGTCCATTATTAACTCAGAACTTTATTAAACTTCCTGTGGGTTCTGTTAAGCCACAGGGTTGGTTGCTGCGTTATCTTGAACTTCAAAAAGAGGGCTTGACTGGACAATTAGGTGAAATAAGTGCTTGGCTGGAAAAAGAAAATAATGCATGGCTTGGAACTGGTACAGACTATGGATGGGAAGAAGTTCCTTATTGGTTGAAAGGTTATGGAAATATCGCCTATATATTAGATGATAAAAAAATGATTGAGGAAACTAAAACATGGATAGAGGCCGCTTTAAAAAGTCAGAGAGATGATGGTTACTATGGGCCCTATATTGAGAAAAATGGCAAGCCTGATGTATGGGGTAATATGATTATGAATTGGTGTCTGCAATCATACTATGAATATTCAAATGATAACCGAGTTATAGATTTGATGACTAATTATTTTAAATGGCAGCTAAACCTACCTGATGATATGTTTTTAAAGGATTATTGGGAAAATAGTCGTGGAGGCGATAATTTATTAAGTGTGTATTGGCTCTACAATATTACTGGAGATAAATTTCTTTTAGACTTAGCAGAAAAAACACATAAAAACACAGCCAACTGGAGACAACGCTCAACTCTTCCTAACTGGCACAATGTAAATATTGCACAAAGCTTCAGAGAACCAGCTACCTATTATATGATGTCGAAAGATTCAACTGATTTGC
Organism: uncultured Herbinix sp.; assembly: GCA_964508985.1. Lineage (GTDB taxonomy): Bacteria > Bacillota > Clostridia > Lachnospirales > Lachnospiraceae > Mobilitalea. The sequence continues at coordinate 2,534 of CAZDWP010000119.1, forward strand.
TTGCAACATATAATGTACACCATTTAATCCGCAATACGTTCGGTCAAGTACCTGGAGGGATGTTCGGAGCTGATGAAAATGCTCGTATGGGTTATATTGATCCCCGTCAAGGAACTGAGACTTGTGGCTTTGTAGAACAAATGGCATCAGATGAGCTACTTCTATTAATGACGGGTGATCCATTTTGGGCGGAACATTGCGAAAATGTTGCATTTAATTCTTACCCAGCAGCAGTTATGCCCGATTTCAAATCTCTGCGTTATATTACATCGCCCAATCATGTTGTTAGTGATTCAAAAAATCATCATCCAGGTATAGATAATCGTGGTCCTTTTCTTGCAATGAATCCTTTTAGTAGTCGTTGTTGTCAACATAATCACACTCAGGGCTGGCCATATTATACAGAGCACTTAATTCTTGCTACTCCAGATAACGGAATTGCTGCTGCAATGTATGGAGCTTGTAGTGCAACAGTAAAAGTTGCTAATGGTGGAACAGTAGAAATTGTAGAAGAGACTAACTATCCTTTTGAAGAGACAATCACGTTTAGGATTAATCCTTCTAAAACTGTTAGATTTCCGTTTTACTTAAGAATTCCAACTTGGGCTGCTAATCCATCCATATCAATAAATGGAGAAATAATTGACAAGCAATTGGTAGTAGGAAAATATGCATGTATTGATCGTGAATGGAAGAAAGGAGATAAAATTGTTTTAAGTGTTCCTATGGAACTACATCAATCAGTTTGGAATATCAATCAAGACAGTAGAAGTATAAACTATGGTCCATTGACTTTTTCTTTAAAGATTAAAGAGAATTATAAAACTGTTAGTAGTGTTGAAACAGCTATAGGAGACTCTAAGTGGCAGAAAGATGCAGACGCAAGTAAATGGCCAAGTTATGAAATATATCCTGGTAGCGATTGGAACTATGCATTAGTTATAGATAATGATAAATTGAAAGACAACTTCGAGATAGTTAATAAAGAGTGGCCATCAGATAATTTCCCATTCACTCTGCAAAGTGTTCCTTTAGAATTAAAAGCCAAAGGCAAAAAATTAATTGGCTGGGGAATTGATAAATATGGTCTATGTGGCGAATTGCCGATTAAGGAAGAGCGTGTATTCGATACAAAGATTGAAAATATTACATTGGTTCCAATGGGAGCTGCAAGATTAAGAATTTCAGCTTTTCCTGTATATGAAGAATAGAAAACAGTAAGCTGTTTATTAAATTAATAAAGATTAAAGAGATGAGCTATTTATCCATTTTCTCAAGTAAAGCAATATTACTATTTTGCTTATTAAGTGCTACTTCAAATTTATATTCACAAAAAAAAGACCTTGTAAAGTATGTAAATACTTTACAAGGAACTAACTCTAATCACGATTTGACGAGAGGTAATACTTATCCTACTACTGCATTACCTTTTGCAATGCATACTTGGACACCTCAAACTGGTGTAAATGGTGATGGATGGAAATATCAATATGAAAAAGATTCTATTAGAGGTTTCCAGCAAGCTCATCAATGTAGCTCTTGGACTAAAGATTATGCGGTTTTTTCTTTAATGCCTGTAACAGGGGTGTTTTGTTTAAATCAGTATGAAAGAGCATCTAAATTTGACCACAAAGATGAAATTGGAAAACCAAACTATTACAAAGTTTTATTAGACAATAAAATTAAAGTGGAAATGTCTCCTGTTGAAAGAGGAGCACATTTGAAGTTTTCATTCCCTAAGAAACAAGATTCATATATTGTTTTAGATGGTTATATAGGAATGAGTCAGGTGAAAATAGACCCAAAAGAAAACAAAATAACTGGCTATGTACATAATGACAATGGACATCCTGTACAAGAAAACTTTAAAAGTTTCTTTGTAATTTACTTTGATAAGCCTATTAGAGATTATGGTGTTTGGGAGAATAGATCTGATTCAGTTTGGAATCGTAAATTAGAAAAAGAAGGAGAAGGTATTGGAGCTTGGGTTAAGTTTGATAAAGGAGTAAATGTACAAATAAAAACTGCATCATCGTATATTAGTCCAGCTCAAGCTGAGCTAAACTTAAAGAATGAGTTAGGAAGTCATTCAACTTTCGAAAAAACAAAAGAGATTGCGGGGAATATTTGGAATGAGCATTTACACAGAATCCTTGTTGAAGGTGGAACCGAAGAAGAGAAAGCTACATTTTATTCTTGTTACTTCCGTGCCAGTTTATTCTCTCGAAAGTTCTATGAGATAGATAAAGATGGGAACCCATACTATTATAGTCCTTATGATGGCAATATTCACAATGGGTATTTATTCACGGATACAGGATTTTGGGATACATTTAGAGGTCAATTCCCCCTTAATGCTCTAATGCATCCAACGATGCATGGTAGATATGTTGCTTCATTGCTTGATGCTTATGATCAATGCGGATGGCTTCCTTCTTGGTCGTTTCCTGGTGAGCAAGGTAGTATGGTTGGCAATCATGCTATTTCTTTGCTTACAGATGCATGGGTAAAAGGAATTCATACTTTTGATCCAGAAAAAGCTTTAAAGGCTTATTATCACGAAGCTACAAATAAAGGACCTTGGGGACCTGCTAATGGAAGACATGGGTGGAAAGAATATTACACTTTAGGCTTTGTTCCTTATCCAAAATACGGAGAGGGCACTGCGAAAACTTTGGAGTATGCTTATGATGACTTCTGTGGCTTTAATCTTGCTAAAATGACAAACAATGATTTTTATAAAGAGACTTTTTCTCGTCAGATGTTTAATTATAAAAATGTCTTTGACTCAGGTGTTGATTTTATGAGAGGTCGGAATGAAGATGGAACATGGACTCCAAAGTTTGATAAATATGAATGGGGAGGTCCTTTTACTGAGGGAAATGCATGGCACTACTTGTGGTCTGTTTTTCATGATGTAAATGGTTTGATTGATCTTTTAGGAGGCAATGATAAGTTTGTTACTAAAATGGATTCCGTTTTTACTGTTCCCAATACTGTAAATGTAGGAACTTACAGAAGGATGATTCACGAAATGACTGAAATGCAGATGGCTAATATGGGTCAATATGCTCATGGTAATCAACCTATCCAGCATATGATTTATTTGTATAATTATGCAGGTGCACCTTGGAAAGCGCAGAAACGATTACGTGAAGTAATGGGTAAGCTTTATAACTCAACCGAAAATGGATATCCTGGAGATGAAGATCAAGGACAGACTTCTTCATGGTACGTATTAAGTGCTATGGGATTTTACAGTGTTTGTCCAGGGACAGATCAATATGTTATGGGTAGTCCAGTTTTTGAAAAAATAACGATTACCTTAGAAGATGGCAAAAAGTTCGTAATACATGCTGAAGGAAATAATGCAAACAATGTATATATAAAATCAGCGACTTTAAATGGTGAAGATTATACTAAGAATTACATTCGTTACCAGGATATTACTAACGGAGGATCTATGAAACTCTTGATGAGTGATGAGCCAAACTATGAGAGAGGTGTAGCTTTAGACGACCTTCCGTTTTCAATTTCACTTAATAATTAATTGCAATGAATTCTTCTATTCTAAAATATTCTCTGTCCTGCAGTATTGCATTTGCACCTTTTTGGCTATTTGCAAAAAAAGAGAATAACCCTAACATTCTCGTTATATTAGCAGATGACTTAG
>CAZDWP010000120.1:0-918 GCA_964508985.1 uncultured Herbinix sp.
CTGATACAAGCAGCTCAATAGCATCCTCATATAGATAATCATCACTATCCAGAAAATAAATATAATCTCCTGCTGCCATATCTAGTCCAAGATTTCTAGCTGCCGCTACACCTGTTTTATCACTCAGATGGTAAAGCTTTAGATCAAGCTCACCTTCATACTCAGTTAGGCAAGCCAGGTCATCCTCTAATGCATGGTCACTAATAAGAATAACCTCTATATCACCATATGTCTGTGCAACTAAGCTATCTAAACAATCTCTTAAGTATGCTTCTCCCTTATGAAAGGGAATTATTATACTAACTCTCATCATCCAGCCTCCCATCCTATCGGGATAATAGTTATACCATTATTTTCTCCTTGATTTTATATATTAAACACACAACAAAAAGAAGCATATCTCCTTAGCTAGGAAATATGCTTCTAATTATTATTTGTCTTTAAAATTAGCCTTTTATGCCCAATCGATTCATGGCAGAAAATATTGCTCTGATAGATGCTCTGGTGATATTGGAGCTTACTCCTACACCAAATGTCGTCTTGCTTGTTGTCATATCCAGCATATGGATGTATGCAGCAGCTTGAGCACCTGCACCACCGCCAAGAGCATGCTCTGTATAGTCAAGTATCTTAATATGGATATCCAGTTTCTCCTGCAAGCCTTTCAAAACTGCATCGATAGGACCGTTTCCTGTAGCTTCAAAGGATTTGTCTACACCATGGTCAGTGTAGTGAACTACTGCATGAGTACATCCATCTTCACTATCCATAATATCCTCAAACTTACATTTTCTGAAATGCAAGGGCTCTTTTCTGTCAATATATCCAGTTTTAAATGCATCCATTATCTGATCGGGGGCTACCTCACCCTGCTTCTCAGACAGTGATTGGATTACATCTGCAAATTCCTTATGCATA
>CAZDWP010000120.1:928-6183 GCA_964508985.1 uncultured Herbinix sp.
TCTTAGGAAGCTTGTATCCGAAATAATTCTCCATGATAAAAGCCACACCGCCCTTGCCTGATTGACTGTTAATTCTTACAACAGGCTCATAGCTTCTGCCGATATCTGAAGGGTCGATAGGAAGATATGGAACCGCCCATATCTGACTATTCCTTTCTTTCATGGCATGCATACCCTTGTTGATTGCATCTTGATGAGAGCCTGAAAATGCTGTAAATACTAGTTTGCCGGCATAGGGATGTCTTTCATGAACCTTCATTTTGGTTAAAAGCTCATATTCTTCTATAATTTCATTTATATTTGATATATTAAGGTTAGGATCTATTCCTTGAGAGAATAGATTATATGCAATGGTCAGTATATCCACATTACCAGTTCTTTCTCCATTGCCGAACAAGGTTCCCTCTACTCTGTCTGCTCCAGCTAATATTGCCAGCTCAGTCGCAGCTATACCGGTACCCCGGTCATTATGAGGGTGTACACTCAAGATTATACTATCTCTATTCTTAAAGTGTTTGTTCATCCATTCTATCTGGTCGGCATATACATTTGGCGTGTTCATCTCAACCGTTGAAGGTAGATTAATAATTACCTTATTATCAGGAGTCGGGTTCCAGGTATCTATTACAGCCGAGCATACCTCCATAGCATAATCTACCTCGGTACCTGAAAAGCTTTCAGGTGAATATTCCAACGTAATCTTTCCTGGAAAGCTCTCGGCATATTCCTTAACAAGCTTAGTACCTTCCACAGCAATATTCTTAATTTGCTCCTTGCTCATATTAAACACCACATCACGTTGTAATATGGATACTGAATTATAAATATGAACAATCGCCCTTGGTAATCCCTCTAAGGCTTCAAAGGTTCTTTTTAACAGATGCTCTCTGCACTGTACCAGCACTTGAACGGTTACATCATCGGGAATCAGCTTGCGGTCAACAAGCTGTCTCAAGAAGTCGTATTCAATCTGTGAGGCAGATGGAAATCCAACCTCAATTTCCTTGAATCCCAAATCTACAAGTAGCTTAAAGAATTCTACCTTTTCTTCTACAACCATCGGCTCAATTAGCGCTTGGTTACCGTCTCTCAAATCAACACTACACCAAATTGGTGCCTTACCAATTTCCTTGTTAGGCCATTGCCTATCCGGAAGATCAATCACCGGATTCCTTCTATATCTTTTATAATTCATCACTTTAAATCCTCCTTATTAATATAGCTACTTAAGTTATAAAAATACACAATCAAAAAACTATATTAAGACGGAGTCGATATATTACACCGTATTTTTTGACTATAAATAGCGTGATGTTGTCTACTCGAGTCCCAACTAATCAGATCCCTTCCTTTGATATTTTGATAGGTTATATTATGTTCCAGCGACTAAAATTATGTATAAACAACGAGCGTCACGCTTCGCGAGACACTCTTATGTATAAATATGAGGCCACTAGAATATAGTGACCTCAATTATAACACCGAAGAATTCTATTAGCAACCACTTTTTTACGAGGTATATCTCTTTATGGTGAATACAACAAATTTAACAAAACCCTTGACTTATCATCTATTGATATGTTTTCTGATATATCAGAATCAATATCAAAATAATATGTACCAGGAGTATATTCAAGTAAATCAACATATGGTTTTAGAGTATTCCTGGTTACCGATTCAATTTCACTGATAGGGCCTACAACATTAACACTAATGGGTCCCTTAATAATGTACTCAGCTTGAATATTGTCGGTTTTGTTCCTGATCTCAATATCATTTGGCCATATGGATAGCTGCTTTGTTTCAAGCTTTTCTATAGTAATATTTACAGAGGCGGTCGCATCTGAGCCAACAAGATACACTCCATTATCAAGCCACTCCTGTAGCTCGAGAAATTCCTCAATGTTAGCTGATGCATTTGTTATATCATATGGCACCTCTAACACATCAATACTATCTAATTTGAACTTATCGGCTGCAATCTCTATGGTTTTAGGTTGATAATCAAAATTGGTCATTATATATCCATTAGCAGGCTGCCCTGTTTCTTTTATCTTTAGAGGTATCTCTTTTATCTCGTAGAGCTCTATACCCACAACAATATTAGGATGACTGAAGGACAACCTTGTTGCATCTATTACATCGCCATTCTCATCCAGTGCAGTAGGCTTTAAAATCCTATTTATTTTTGATGTAGCTCCTTCAACATTTGCTTCTACAATCAATTGTCGTATTTTATCAACTCTGCTCTTGGGACCATCCACTCGGACAATATTAGGTTCAGCAGACCTAGGGCCAAGATAATAGCCTTCGCCTACCTTACCCTTATCAACCACACTAACTTTTATTTCCTTGCTGGAGAGTTCCTCTATGCTTATTTTGACATTCTGGGTATCCCCTCTGTCAACTATCTCTATATCATTCTTATATTTTTTGGGGGTAATCGTTATATTAACAGCATTAACATTAGAAAGATTGGCAAAATCAGCCGTTACATCAAAGTCTGATTTGGATAGGCTTTCAATAATGGTTCTTCTTGCTGCAACCTTAAAATCCACCGTTTCTCCCTCTATGATTTCATAGCTCTGATTCGAGGTGTTGATTAACCCCTCATTCAAAATGGTAACCGGCACATCTGAAAAAGTACTATAGCGGACTGGATCATTCAAATTAGTAATGACTAGCCACAATAAAGTGGCAAGAATTACGGAAAGAATTTTAACACCGATATTCCTAGTCAACTTTTCTTTCATTCTTAAGTCTTCCCTTCCAAAATTTTAACCGTTGTTTAGTGTCAACTGCTTTTTTCTGAGTATCAGCAAGCTTTGCTCTTAGATAATCTCCATCAATATTACGAATTAGCTTACCCTCTTTTGCTATGGATACCTTACCTGTCTCTTCAGATACAATTATAGTTAGGCAATCCGTCATCTCACTTATACCAATTCCTGCCCGATGCCTCGTTCCAAGTTCCTTACTTAATTGAATGTTATCTGACAAGGGTAGATAACAGGTCGCCGCTACTATTCTATTACCTCTGATTATAACCGCTCCATCATGAAGAGGTGTGTTTTTCTCAAATATGTTAATAAGTAATTCGCTACTTAATATACTGTCAATGGGAATTCCCGAGCTTTCAAACTCATTTATAGGTATTTCCTCTTCTAAAACCATTAATGCACCAGTCTTATTTCTTGCTAGTTCAAATGTGGCTCTGATCATTTCATTTAAGGTATGATCTGAAAATCTCTCTTCCTTAGAATCATCAAATACGAGAATGGAACGGACAATATTTTTCTTACCAAGCTGTTCTAAAGCCTTTCTAAGCTCTGGTTGAAATACAATCAAAACAGCAATTATTCCAACGTCAATAGTATTGGATATAAGCCAAGTTATAACATTTAATTGAAAAACAATACCAAAAAGCCAGAACAGCATTATAACAGCGAGTCCCTTTACTAGGGTCCAGGCTCTTGTTTTCTTTATCCACTTAACAACATGATAAATAAGGAATGCAAGTATAATGATTTCAATTATATCGGTATAAGCTATATCCGGTATAGTTAATCGATAATCATTAATAATATTCTTAATTGCTTCCATATGCTATCTCTCCCACTTTATTTCTCTTCCATATTGCATGCTCTTATATTCTTATATTAAATATCAATTATGTTAAAATGATGTCCTACCTTTATTTATCTTCTTCCTCAAAATCATATTCTTCTATCTCTTCTATATCAGGATCACTAAAGTCTCTTTTTCCTGAATTTTTAACATTTATATGCTTAACATTTACCTGCGGCACTGTAACAGTCACCTTGGGTACAGCCTTCACGTAGTAATAATATACATCATCCTCAAATTGTGCGTGCTCCACTCCCGAATAATCCAAGGTCAACCTAAAGAAATGGATAATGTAAACCAGTACGATTGAAACAATAGATCCTAAAATCATACTTAATATCTGATCTGATTTATTCAGTATTAAGTAACTGATTAAAAATCCTAATATGCCGGTTAGTCCTCCAGCCATAATTGAGATTTCAAAGGCATAATCAAATGAAAATTTCCTTATAAAATAAATAACCATAATAATCAATGAAAATATTACTACCGTCATTATCATCTGATAATTTCCGGTCAAGCTATCTATAACATTGGTGTAAAGTTGAATTATATCCTCCACCGAAATATTAACTTGCATGGTTACAGCTGTCTTAACAATCTGGAATAAGAAATATACTATTACGCCACAGCTTGTAGGAATCATAGCTATAGGTGTTGATATAAGGCCAAGTAAGATAGGAATTACATATGGTATCTTTAGCAAGAATAAAATCGGTATTGCAAGTAGCACATATCCCTGTCTTGGTGTATATCTTACAAACAAAAGGTATAGAATCATCAATATCGCAATGATCATTATGGATAAAATCGGTGAGATAAAATAAATATGGAGTACAGATATCAAAGCTGCCAACAGAACCATAACAGCCGAAGGTGTAAATGCACTTAATAAAGAGATTCCAAGAACGATGGGTAAGGCCTTAAGCCTTACATCATAGCCGATCTCTTTATTAATAGTCTGAATAGCTATAAATGCAAATATAAACTTAATTATCGGTAGTAGATACACATCAAATCTTTGATAAAAGTTTTTTACTCTTTCCCTGAATTCAAGTAATTGTAGCATCTTGTATTCCTCCAAACTTATGAATCACTTGATGATTCATTATATATTTTTTCCAGTCGCTTTAATAATCTAAAATATCTGGAAAGTTTTTTTCTTGAAGCATCATATTTAATAGAATATATAATGATTGCCCCCAACCCATATATGGTAATTGTCATCAAATAAAAACCTAGTACATAGGTTCCTATCAATTTGTAATTAAGCACCACAGCATTACTTATTAGGTATTCCATCTTATAGAATCCAATTAGAGCAATAATTAACCCATAGCCTATGGTCGCAGTAATAATTGACTTTAGAACCTGTAATCTTACATAATCAGTTTTATAATATTTGCTAAGATAGATGTCTTCCTTCCCGTCCTTATTCTCGTAAACAGCAAGCTTTGTCATCAATCTGATTTTTTTGAAATTTAACATATTTCCTCCAATGTTAATTCGCATACTTATTGATTTATGACTGTTGGATTCTGACTAATCCGTCTATCGTGAATAGTATATCATAATCATTTACGATTTTGTAGGTTTATTTTGTAATTTGGTAATATTAATAACTCTAT
>CAZDWP010000121.1:0-6161 GCA_964508985.1 uncultured Herbinix sp.
GAACTTTTCTATGTAAGGATTTTATGTGCAATAATTATTCGTGTTAAAGAGATAGGTCTAAGTTGTAACTCGGTATCTGATGAAACCAATAAAGTGAACACAGGAGATTCCATTATTAAAATGGATAGGGATTTATATAAGGATAGACGAATTACTGATATACATACGCAGCGAATTAAGGCTGTGTACGGTGCATATAGGCTCATAATGGAAGGTGATAGGGATAAGGCAATAGAGACTCTTGATGAGGCTATAAAGCTTCTTAATGACTCTTCTTTTGTCTATCTTGGAGAAAAGAAATTTTGTATTCAGCAGCTAGTAGAGGTAAGGAATATTATAGAGGCTATTTATAGTATATCCGCTTAATTTGTAAAGCACAGAAAACCTTTAAAAATTCTTTGAATAGCCTTGGGAAATTAAGGAAAATACTTGCAAAACATGGAAGAACATGATATAATATAATCAGTATTAAAGAATTGGAGGTATGAATGATATGGAGTTAGAAAATAATAATCATTCAGTATTCAAGATGGTGTATCAGCTGTTTCTATCTACTAATAGATTACATCCTGTTATAGACAAGACAAAAGCAGACAGGCTAAAAGAGATATTCATAAATATAGCACCTAATTATAATATCTCGCTTAGTGAATGGCATTACCGGGAGGACAGAATAAAGATAACATTTTCTGCACATCCAAACACGGAGCTATCAAAATTTATAAACGCGTATAAATCGGCATCTAGTAGGCTTATAAAAAAGGAGTTTACCCGTATTGTTGACAGACTACCTAAAGGACAGTTTTGGAGCAGAACCTTTTGTCTTGTAACATTAGATCATGGTTTAGACATGGAGAAGATTAAGGAATTTCTAGATAAACAAAAGAGCTAAGGAGGGAGTAGTTTATGAAGAAAGTAAAGGGGTTTATAGTATTTATAGTAGTATTGATGGCGGTAATAATGTCTGGTAATTCACAGAAGGCCAGTGCTGCCAGTAAGTACATAAAGGTTGAGGATTTTATTGAGTACATAGTAAAGGAAATGGAGTGGGAAGTGGATAAATCGTCCGAGCAGTCCTATATTGATGTTGCTATGGATAAGGGGCTGTTAAAGAAGAGCGATTTTAAGGACTATGCTGCCTACCTTACAAGAACAGATGCGGCTGTGATAGCAAATAGGCTTGATGAAATAATCAATCTAAAATATGGGTACCCACAGGATGTATATGATTTTTTGAAGGATTGTACCTTGTTTAAAAATAAGTTGTTTTATACCACTGATGGTAGCTTATATCCTAAGGGAGCAACAAGAGAAACTTATCCTGAGGAGAGGTTTCATGAAGAGGTTGTAATGCCTATATTGGGAGAATATTTTAAAGATGACAGTTGGAAGGATAAAGGGCTAAGAACGGGGTATGAGTATTTAAATGACCGAGAAGGAAACATACTCAAGCGTTATATGGAAATAGGAATCACTCCAAAAATTGTAGAGAGGCTTGATATTGATTCATTTGATGAGAACTCAGAGATAGTAAAGGCATGGAGTATAATTTATGATCACGATAGAAAAGAAAGTACAGTATTAGAGAAAAGAATATCTGATATAAAGGACATTCCAAAAGCAAAACGGGAAGCAGTTGCATCAATAGTGGCCAAAGGTATTATCAAGGGATATTCTAATGGTATGTATGTTCAGAATAGAGAATTTAGAGGTAATAAGAAGATAACAGCCAGTGGTGCTAAGAATGTAATACAGATGGTGCTTAATCCTGAGAAAAGGGCATTAATAAGTCCTGATGGGCAGTTAATAAGAACAACGAAGCTTCCTAAGAATTATAAAGATTATGAATATATCTTAGAGTGCTTTCCAAATAAGTATTATGAGATGAATTATAGCTTTATGTATTTAACGGATTATTTATCAGGCGAGATAAGAGAAGATGAGTATGCTTATCCTAAGGATGTTGATTATGAGTTCTTATATGATAATTTCTATCATAACCAGTTGAGATTGGAGACCGGTAAGTACGGTCACTATGATGATATGTTGTCAAATGTTGAGAAATATCTACAACACATATTTAATGTAGACTATCGTACTGTTAATAATAAATGGAAGGAAGGTCTGGCATCATCTCTAAGCTTTTATAGTGGGGATGAGTGGGTTTATAAGAAGATAGATAGATACATTAATAATATGAAAAAAAATCATGTTGTTGTAGAGTTTGATAAAATTGCTATCGATCCAGGAACTATACATGAATGCAGAGATTATCTGCGTGTGAGAGCATATGTTAAATATTGTATAATTGCTGATGATATAAGTTCGCCAGCAGACCAACTAGTATTCAACTCCAGTATAAAGAACATAAAAAAAGGTGAGTGGAGAGAAACAATTTTTGAGGTATTTGTTGAATACAGGAGTGAGCAAAGTATCTATAAGTGGGCTTCTTCAGCATATATACCACTAAGTGATTGGGCATATAGAGATAGCTTTGAGTAGGAGGATATTGATGGGACTACGTCAAGCGTTCAAAAATGGAAAAAAATATATATTTATTGGACTTATACTGCTTATAGCATTAGTTATGAGCAGTATAAGTTATGCTGAAAGTGAGGATGGAGATGATAAGCCAAGGATGGAGAATGGCATAATCATATTTCAAGTCACAAGTAAAGCTGCTTCTAGTAACACTAACATAAGATATAGAACTACAGGCTATACTGTTTCCATGAGTAGACAAAATAATATGGTGACAGCGAAGGGAATACAAGGACCTGATGCCCCTCCAGTACCTAATGGATATTTTACTTTATCAGGTGCTGAAAAGATAGAGGTTTATAGGGATGCGGATAAAGTTATTACCGAGTTTAGGATTCAGAAAGAAAAGGTAATGGTAGCAGTAAAGGATGCTACAGGTATGGACTTGGATAAGCTTAGCGAAGATACAGTCATTTACTTGAATGCAACTTTTGAAACATATCAGATAGTAAATGATAAAGAAACAATATATAGAACAGGGATTAGAACATGGAGAGATATTGTTATGGCCCATAAATGGGCGGCTCCTTCAGATTTTGTGAAATACTTTAATATTCCAGTGGATTTTGAGCCAGGTCTACAGGACAATAGCCTTTATTATGAGATGAATGGTGTTATTGATCCTAAAGGAGCTTTGGATTCTTTACCAATAGGATATAATGTTACATGGAGAGACGAAGTAAAAAGCACAGCCACAATAGGCAAAAGCAAAACCCCAGGTGTTCTAGTGGGCTACTATGCCAAAAGTAAATTAACAGGAACAGAAACCGTCCGCAAAATGATGGGAGGTTCTCTGACTGCAACCGATATCATCAACGATAGCGTCAAGGTTCTATACGGTGGCATGAATATCTACATGATATATAAACCCTCATTAGTTAATATCATTATTAATGCAAAGGATATAGACACTAGCAAAATCATCAAGCGAGATATGTATAGGGGAACAGCAAGTCCGGGCGATAATTTTGAAAGAATAGTTGATAGTGTAGTTAATGTAGGTGGCATCACCTATAGTAAGACCAAAAGCTTTGGTTATTTATATACGCTTCCAAATGATAGCCAAAAAATGGTACATAGTGATACCGGCACAGATGATGGAGCTATTAAATTTAAAGTCCCAACAGAGATAAAGGTTCCAAGTACAATCAATGTCAGTGTTTATTATAAGAAGGCGGTACCTGGTACCATCCCTGTTACAGTGAAGGTAATTAATAAGGACACAGGAGCCGATCTTAAAACTTTGAGAACTGATTCAGTGGCAGCAGGTGATACATATAATTATACGATTAGTGAAGATCCGCTTATGTCTGGTAGTAAGACCTATAGCTATACAGGAGAATGGAGGTGGCAGTATAAGAAGAACACTTCCTCAGCTCCTATTGTTTCCACTAACGGAAGTGGAACTAAAGTAACTTTTAAAGCCCCATCAGCTGACGAGATAAAGGATGGCATTACTGTAAATGTATATTATAAGGAAAGTGATATGCCAACTGATGAGATAAGTCTTAGAGTAATCATGGTATCAGGAACAGGGGCATTAATTGAGGAGATATCAAGGGAAAATGTTAACAAGGGACAGGCCATAAGTAAGTCTATACAAGGCAGCAGATCTGTTAAGGGCTTTACATATACCTACATGGATAAGTGGGATTATACCTATACCACCTCATCAGGTGATACAACTAAGATTGGTTCGGGAAGTACAGTATCATTTACGGTTCCGCAAGCAGCAAAGCTTGGAACAGTCATAACCTTAAAGATGTACTATGATGCGACTGAGGAGGTAGAGGTGCCAGAACCTGCTCCTGCTATCGGTTTGCCTATTGATACACCTTCCCCATACGCAATAATCAATGGAGATAAGTATGGTGCTAACTACTTCATCTCTAAGGATGGCATATCCACTACAGAGAGTCAGTATGTCTTTGTAAAGACAAAGGACTATCTTTTAGGTTATAGATTGGTTAATAAGACCGGTAAGGCTATATTTACTGTGCCTGTTACTATGACATACACCTTGCACTATTTTACAGCCACTCCGGAGGAGTTTGGAGGACCAGAGCCTGTAACTGATACTGTTACACAAACTCAGCACGTGCAGGTAGAGCGGGCGTATTCCTATTGGGAAATTGATAGCCTGGAGTATTATATTACAAGCTCTGCAAATGTATATAACTATTCTCTTCCGAATGGAGGGGTAAGCCTTAGTGCTAATGGAAGCTATCTTAATGTTCCATCACTTACTACCTGGCATAGCAGTAGTAAAGAAGACCATTACATACTTCCAAAAGAGCATTTTGACGGTATCCAGCTAGTAAGTGAGATTCCTTTTACATCAGATAACGATGATAGACCACAGGTCGAATATCAAGACTTAACTTCTTATGCACTTGAAATGACCGGACAGCTTAAGGTGAAGAATGATTACCTAGTATTTAATGGAAGTACAGTAATGTCAAACACGCTTTCTGATAAGATTGCTCCATACCCTAATTATTCACCCCTTGCGCATTCCAATAACATTATTCATGATAAGGTTCTATATACAGAGGGACAGATAGTTGATGCTCTTAAAAGGAACGGAGTATATCAGTCAAACGGAAATGTAACATACGCTAGACATCCTATGAGTGTGAACGCATATCAGAATAACAAGCTTTTCAATATGCCTGTTAATGATGTAACCATTCATACTCCTGTCATATGTGATCCTAAGGTATACTCGGATAATGATAAATATGTTCAGCTTATAAGTCCTACAGATGGGGCTTACCATATGGTACTAGATCCTGACACTAATCTTAATGACTTTACAGTTAGGATCTCAAACAAACTACCCCATAGTCCAAGACTTGGCTATTATGAGAGGGATTTCTCAAGGTCATTTATAGATCCTGAGAATATATCCTATATTGCTAAGAAGGAGGGAGTCGTTCGAAATGAAATGAAGCTGCCCTTTGATGTATACATTGACACCTATAATGATAAGAACTCTGAAAATGATGAATTCATAAGAGCAGGTACATGGATAATTCTTGGAAGAGAAACACACCGTTTCTATGTACCCATGTGGGTACAGGAGGGTACTTATACAGCACAGTTTAGGACAATAGCGGTAAATGGTGAGGATAGGCTAGCCAATACGGAATCCATTAGAAATTCAAGCCTTAATAACTATGTAGCTACCGAGACCAGAACCTTTCAAATATCAGGAAGAATGTATGGACTAACCCTATATGATATATCCGATGATGGAAGATGGAAGGATGTATTTAGGCTTAAAGATACCATGATGTTTAAATACTTCGAGGGTGCAGAGGATGGCACAAAAAGGACTAAATATCATGAAGATTATGCATATTATTATACAGTGGGTATCAACAATCAGTATGGATATCAGAATGGAAGAAATAACAGATTCACATTTCCTCTTCTAAATGGGAGCCATCCTAAATATAAGAATGTAGGAGCCATAAAGACAGGCTATGCCTTTAGGTTTAGGCTTGACACAATAGGAGAGATGTATGGAAGTGGATGTAAGGTAAGGATTGTACCCAGCTTTTATCATGTGGATGAGAAAGGAAAGAACAGAAGGCAGGTAGACATCTATTATGATG
>CAZDWP010000122.1:0-6134 GCA_964508985.1 uncultured Herbinix sp.
CCCATTATTCTTAATATAATAATCAATCCAATACCGAAACCTATAATACTTATTATTTCAGCAGGAAGAAACGAAAATACATTTCCTATAAATGCAGGAACTTGACCCATCCATGAGCCTATCTGTGTAATTGTAGTATTTAAAAAATTCAATATTCCATCTGATGATGCAATATCCTGCAAAGCATCGGGGTTTAAATCTTCCCCCGTATAATCTACACCATCACCATATTCGGCCGTATTAACAGGGTTTTCATTTTCATCGGTTACAACTACACTTGCACCATTTTTATCTATCGTTGCAGATACCCAATTTCCATACCCAACTACTTGTCCATCATTATCATATTTCACATATCTTATTCGCATCGTACCAGATACTTGCTTCATACTTACCAATGAAGGGGAATATCCTGCCTGCTCTTTTAAATCAAGATATATAGGAGCGGTTTTTCCATAATCAATATACATTTCATCTTTCCACCAATGCAATATAGCCATTTCTTCCTCGGCTATATCATGCCATCCTGTAGTAAATGTTTGATATGATGAAAATACTCCTGCTATCCATTCTTTCTTTACTTTATAAGTACCTTTATATTGTATTTGAACATTATGGCCTAAACTATCATCTTGATTTTCCCATGTAGCTTGAAATTGATGCAAATTATTTCCTATTAATAATGCATTCTCTAATGATTGTCCATACATCCCTGGTACAAAATATCTAAACTCTAATGGATATCCCAAGCTTTCATATACAGGCGGTTCTTGATAATCATTCCACAATGGTGTATTAGCATCAACTGAACTTAATCCACTATTTGACGTTGTTAAATATATATCATAATCGGTATATACCAAATATCCAATATATGAACTATTCATATACTGCCAATTAGCTGGTATGTTCGAAGGTGTACCCCATACTCCACTTGTTTCAGTTATTTGTACATATGCCGCTTTTCCTATTGGTGCATGTTCTAATGTACTGCCCTCAACACCTTTAAATGCAAATGGTTGATTACTTGCTAATCCCCTTAAATGCGGTATACCACCATATGTTGTTTCTATTACTACATGATACTGATATGCACTTGTAGTGCTTAAAAATGTTTGATAATCTTCTTGTGTCCATGTGCCTGTCATTGCATATGCTTCATTTTTTACATTCAGCAATACTGTTAATGTTAATGTTACCATAATCATAAATATTATCTTTTTCATACGTTTCCTTTCTTGACATACACTTGTCAACTTTGTTTTTGTGATATAGAAAAAGCACAGGGCAATCACCCTGTGCCCTCTCTAAAGGTATACGGATAATGGATTATTTCTTCTTAAACTTAGCGAATAACCCTGCGCCCATCATAAGGATGGATGCACCAAGGAAAAGATTGATAGGCCATACAGTAAACAAGCCCGCTACTGCGGTTGCTCCGTCAATGAATAAATCAAAGAATGAAGACGCATTCGTTATAAATTCTGTCATAGGTGGTATGGGAGTTGGCATCTAACTCCGCTCCTTTCTTATATGATATTTTATCTTATGCTTATGCAAGCTTAAAACCCGAACAATAACTCTCTCCGTCACGTGTCTTATTGTAAAAGAATGTTATTTCCTTACCTAAATCCGCTTCTTGTAAATGCTTACCCGAAACGTATGTACTAATTGTCTTTACACCAACAGGCTCTCTGTTAGCAAGTTCCCATTCGTTCCACTCTCCTTGAGCGCATACAGTAACACCTTGATTACCGCTTTTTGATACTGTGTTAATAAATCCGACAAGTTTCATAGTTGTACCTCCTTATTTGATATGGTGTATCTTATATAAACATATTAAAGCATAATTTTTGTTTTGTCAACATATTTTTTACATATTTTTTATAATATGACAAAATTGTTATTTAAAGGGTAATTTAGCTTGATTGTAGTTATCAATACTAACAAACCTAGTATTGCGATTAAAATAAGAATCGCAATTATCATACGTTTCCACATTGTCACTATACACCACCACCTTTTTAATTCTTCTTAAAAATGCTTTCCATGTCTCGGGATACTCTTTCTGTATACCCTCATATTGTTCCTCTAAGCTTATATTTGTTACTATATATACCTTTGTGTAACATGCTATCTTATTGGCATATCTACAGGGTAATTCCAAAGGGTAAATATCCAATAGATTAAGCATTTCTTGTATCTTTAAATCGGAACGGAATTCCTCGAATACAATTACATCCTGCCCACGATAACTATCAAAAGGATGCTTATAATCAGTAACACGAAAAACATTAAAATCATGAGTTTCCATAATATCCCTTGTCTTTCCTGCGCCTGTTTTACCATATACATATGTAACATCGAGAAACCGCAATGACTTCTTATATTTTTCTTCATTTATCATTTGCCTTACCCTTTCTATTTTGTCAATATCAAACATATAATCGGGACAACTCTGAACTATTTCAAAGTTACTCATACCGCTTGATATCATATCATATAAATCCGCTAAATCATTACGTGCGCCCTGTCTTTCAATCGGTAAATCATTTTCGCTTTCCTCATGAGTATCTACAAAATTTGTACCCCTCTTCTTATCATCTAACCATTTACCTTCTTTAAAAACATAATCCCTGTTTTGTTGAGCAGTTCCTCTGCATATTTCATAATGTCCGCCCCTAAAATTGTTATCAATAGTACTAAAACGCACAGCACTAGAGAAATGAAGATAAATGTGTGTATGGTGTGTTTTATCTTCCAAACCTTTTTCGTCAGCCATACACCAATAAATGAGGCTACCAAATTTATCAAATAACTCTTTAAGTCTATCATGCGTATACCCCTTATCAATTGGATTATTAATTGTTATCTGCCATTTCCTTGATTGATTATCTGTTACTTTTTGTTTCTTATCCGCTACCTTTTTCATAAGTTTTTACCACCTTTAAAAAGCTTTTTTTGGCGCGCAAGGTCAACTCGGGCAAAGTGCGCCCTCAAACATCTAGGGTCATTTGTAAGCTTTAATTTATCGGCTAACCTTTTATTATTTTTTTGCGACAGAAGTTATATCTATTTTTACATTTGTAGCAATTTTGCGACAACATCAAAACCTTATAATTCAACACTTTCCGCTATTTGCGACTTGCGACATATGTTCGCTAAGGGTAATACTGACCCTTAGCGAACTTCCAAACACTAAGAGCAGTAGTTAAGGTGGTATTCCCAAAGTGCGTGAATACCACCAACACCAATTATTTACGTATCGTATTTTGTCAAGAAAAATAGAAATGCACGATTTTTCTTGACAAAAATTTACTTTTTGGCTATACAGTAATTCTTGTTAAATTTTACTTTTGTTTCCAAGGCAAGAATAACAAATTCCGATAATGTCATATTATCATAATATTTGGCAATATGTTCCAATATATCTTTTTTATCCACACTATTAATCCTAACCTTGATTAATCCATCTTTCATATAATTACCCCTTTCTGTATTTTATACCATTATATAACAATTTTCTTTTTGTGTCCACATATTTTTTAATTTTATAGATATAGCCATAGTCTGCACGTTTGCAGAGACTATGGCTATTTACCTATTGTTCTAATATTAATTCTTTTTGACAGTCCAAACATTGTAAATGTACTTCCTTTGTAGCACGGACAGACATTCCACATTCGGGACAAACATACTTCCTAGTACTTGATGGCTTTTTTATTTTTCCGTTTTTTCCCACTTTTGCTGATGGCTCATTATTATCATCACCACCGCCAAAACTTGTTGTATCGGATGGAGCGAATAAATCACGATAGATTTTTGTATTCGGGTATCTCCTCTTTTTGACATATTTTATAAGGTCATCGGATGGAGTTGTAATTGAATATCCTATGCTTTTGTCATGGTCAATTATCAACATTCTACGTTCAGCCTGCGCCTTAAAATTACTATTATGATACCGCCCCTGCCTGCTAGTATCTTTAATTCCATTTATTAAATTGTAAAAATGTACCATCTCATGAATAAGAGTTGCTATCGTTCGGGTTGTTCCTCTGTGCAGGCTCTCCGCACCTATATTTATTTCATAGGCTCTTTCATCGCCTA
Source organism: uncultured Herbinix sp. (assembly GCA_964508985.1). Lineage (GTDB taxonomy): Bacteria > Bacillota > Clostridia > Lachnospirales > Lachnospiraceae > Mobilitalea. The sequence continues at coordinate 4,108 of CAZDWP010000122.1, forward strand.
CTTTCCATATCTTCCCTGTTACGAAATGACCGTTAACCCCTGGGGATGTCATTACAGTAATTACCGCCTGCGGTAAAGAATTATCAAATAAATCTTGATTAAGATTGTTATAGGCTCTCTGTAAAAATGCGGTCAATTGCTTATAATTCATAACGTCTTTATTTCTCATATTAAAATTCCTCCAATCTTACATTTTCACACTCAAATATAACAGTATATCGCTTTTCAAAACCATTACATATTTTTGATATTACTCTGATAGGACCTTCAAAACTTTTATATGCCCTATCAAATTTTTCTTGCTTACTTTTTAGTATTTCCTTAATTTGGTTTAATTGCTTTTCGCTCATGGCTACCGCCTCCTTTATTTGATAAGTCAATTATATCATACTTGACATACACTTGTCAACAACTATTTTGACTTATACACTTCATTTTTGACATACACTTGTCAACTTTTTCTTGACATACACTTGTCAATATTGATGTGTATTTGTCAAATTGCACGAACAATAGACACAATTCGAGTGTCGAAAAAAAATCGCCCCTATCGGGGCGGTCTTAATTTGTCTACTTATACATTTTTTTCTTTCTTTTAATAAATCCTCTTGACGGCTTGATGATATTATCATTATTAACACCCTCACCTTGCAATTGCAATATGTCGAACTCCGTCAACATATCGCCCTTTTCATAGGATTTCTTTAAATTATCTACACAAGCCAGAGTATCATACATTTCATAATCTTGATTAATTACAAACCAACACGACCGCTTATATGGTTGTATCGCCAATGGACTTGTAGCATTCTCCATTTCCCATGCATCATAATAATTCAATCCTTGTAATCTCCAAGACTTCATACATTCGATACAATAGCTTGTAACCTGTCTTAAAAGAGCATCAACCTGCTTAAATCGTTGAGCGGTGTAATAGATAGCAATATAATGATGTCTACACGTTAAAATCGAATTCAAAAGCAAGGCATCAATATTATTCTTAAATTCTCTTGAATTCATTTGTACACTTGCTTCATCCAATAAAATCAATGTTACTGTAAGTACTTCATGAATATCATCATATTCCCGATTATCGGCAGGAGCATCAACAACTTGCTTCATACTTACTAATCGTTCAAAAGGTATTAACAATTCCACGTTTGATAATATTCTAACCCTTTGTTTTACAAGCTTTTTCCTGCGCCTACAATACACCATTTTACCATGTTTTCGTAAATATGTATTTGCTACTATATGTACTGCGGTCAATGTCTTTCCTCGTCCAAACAATGCAGATAGGCCAACTATAACCCCTGTTATCGCTCTATTATATTCCTTATGCTTAAAATACAAATAAATATCAATAGGCAAATAATAAAGCACTTTCAAAGGATTAAGTATAATACACCCTAACTTAGGAAACGCATAACATATTATAGCAACTACCAATAAACATATACCAAATGGCAATACACAAATACCTACAAAAGCAAGAAACGACAATAACAATATTTTCCATAATGGCATTATCTTCGCCCCTTTCCTATCCTAATTAATTCCATCATAAGGTATAGGATACCTTGAAATATAATCATAAAAAATACTACATGAAGTATTTTGTCAAAATCAGTTACCGCACCCTGTACAATAAATTCATATAATTCAGTCATTTCTCATACCGCCTTTCCACATAGAATAAATACCCTTACCTATTTTCAGCATTTCAAATAATATCACAATGCTTATGAGGGTCTTAATATCTTGACTTATAATTGTCAATAATTCTATTTCCGTCATACGTCTACCCCCTAATCAAATAATTTCTTGATAAATGCTATCAAGATAGTGGCTATTATTCCAAATAAAAATATAGACCACATTGTCAATGTATATCCAAATAATACAAACTGAATATTAAGTATGCGATACATAGCGCCTATACCCATCCTATATGCTTCCATATCATCACCGCCCCATTATTCTTAATATAATAATCAATCCAATACCGAAACCTATAATACTTATTA
>CAZDWP010000123.1:0-6131 GCA_964508985.1 uncultured Herbinix sp.
TGCTCAAGGCTTATATTCTTCAAATTCTCAGGGTAGGTTTCAACTAATTTTGAGTATATAGGTGTCCAAAATGCCTCACTTCGACCTATAATATTCTCAAAAAATCTGGATTGAGATTCATGCATTCCCATTGAAGTGCCGCCTCCGACTGGAGTTTGTGTTATAGAATCATCGATATTCATTTCATATAGGGCATGGCCTGTTTCATGGATTGCTGAGAACATAGCGCTTTCCAAATTATTCTTGCAGAACTCATTAGTGATACGGACATCGTGATTGTGAAGATTTAAAGTAAAGGGATGGGCACTTTCAGCTAAAACACCTCTATTGAAATCAAAGCCCAAATAACCACAGAGATACTTGTTAAATTCTCTTTGCTTATCTAAATCGTATTCTAAAAAATTGTAGCTTTTATCAATTGTATCTATTTTTTTGGATACCTGATTTAATAATGGAATGATTTCACGCTTTATTTTATCAAAGAATATGTCAAGTTCCTTTATACCGAAGCATTCATCGAAATCACCTAGAAGAACATCGTAGGGTTCTTGGCCTTTCTTTACACGATATCCTGCAAATTTATTTTTGTATTCTATAATCTCCCTCAGATAAGGGGCAAAGTGCTCATAATTATTATCCTTCTTTGCTTTGGACCAGGCTCTGTTAGCTACGATGGTAAGCTCATTATATGCCCTGTATTCCTCCGGTGGAATGCTTTCAAGCTGTTCATAGGTCTTGTCAAGCTCTTTAATTATAGCTTTTTCCTTATCAGTAAGTTCCCCCTGTTCCTTATCCTCCTTAAGCTTTTTAATAAGCTTTCTTACATCATCATTTATTAGACATTTCATATATTCATCTGATAGAATTCCCACAACCTTTGAAGTGTATTCTGCCGCCTCAAAGGGTGCAATAGTCTGGTCATCCCACTCGAATAAGCTTCTTGCTGTTTCTAATGCCATAGCCTTATCGAGGTGAGGCTGTAGAGTATCAAAAGTTTTACTCATAATAATTACCTAATACACCCATATACATATATTCAATATGCATGAAATGAAATGTATTTTATCCTTTCTTTATAATCAACATTAAAAATAGTATATCAATATTTATAATTCATAGCAAACCATTATTTACTATAAAACCTGATAATTAACATAAAATTAACTTGTTCAAAGATGCATTGTTATGTACAATTAATGTGATGTAAATCACATACACTACTTTAATTTTATTGTAACATAAAGAGGTATAGTTACCATTATTTTGTAGATAATAGAAAAGATGATTGTATTAATGCTAGAGCATTGAAAATATTAAGCAACTTATATATGAAAGGATGGATTAAACATATGAATAATATGAAGATTGAGAAAATTATAGGACGTGAGATACTAGACTCCAGAGGTAATCCTACTGTTGAAGCTGAAGTAATATTAGCAGACGGTAGTATGGGTAGGGCAGCGGTTCCTTCAGGGGCATCAACAGGTGCTTTTGAGGCGGTTGAGCTTCGGGACGGTGATAAGAGTAGATATCTTGGTAACGGTGTTAAAAAGGCTGTAGAAAATATTAACATAACAATTGCATCAGCCCTACAGGGAATGGATGCCAGTAATCAAACTGAATTGGACGCTGCTATGATTAAACTTGATGGAACACCCAACAAGGGAAAGCTTGGAGCCAATGCCATACTTGGAGTATCCCTAGCAGCTGCTAAAGCAGTTGCCAATTCTCTTAATATGCCACTATATCGATATATTGGTGGAGTGAATGCCAAGACACTTCCTGTACCGATGATGAACATTATTAACGGAGGTAAGCATGCCGACTCCAGTCTAAATATTCAGGAATTTATGATAATGCCTGTTGGAGCAAAAACTTTCAGTGAGGCAATAGAACAGAGCGCCACAGTATTTCATACCTTAAAGAAGCTACTTAAAAATGATGGATATGTGACTGCTGTTGGTGATGAAGGCGGCTTCGCCCCTAAGTTTAACAGCGATACAGAGGCTCTTGACTATATTGTAAAAGCTATCGAAGCAGCAGGATATCGTCCTGGTGAGGATTTCTATATTGCAATAGATGCCGCAGCAACAGAGATGTATGAAGAGGCTAAGAAGGCTGGAAGAGAAGGAGAATATCTCTTCTGGAAATCAGGAGAATACAAAACGATTGACCAGATGGTTGATTTCTGGGATGATATTTGCAAGAAGTATCCAGTAATATCCTTAGAGGATGGCCTGAATGAAGAGGATTGGGAAGGCTGGAAGAAACTAACTGATCGTCTCGGTAATAAAATTCAGCTTGTTGGCGATGATCTATTCGTTACCAATACAGAAAGAATTAAGAAGGGTGTAGAAGGAGAAATCTCCAATTCTGTACTAATTAAGGTTAATCAGATAGGTACCTTAACTGAGACTTTGGATTCAATTGAAATGGCTAAGAACAATAAATGGACAGCAGTTGTATCACATCGCTCGGGAGAAACAGAAGACGTTACTCTTGCTGATATCGCAGTAGCAACCAATGCTGGGCAGATTAAGACAGGTGCACCTTCAAGAACTGATCGTGTAGCAAAATATAATCAGCTACTAAGAATCGAACAGGAGCTTGGCAGCAATGCAGTTTATCCTGGTAAGAATGCATTCAAGGTAAAGAGATAACTTACAAACTTTCAAAATGAATAAAGGGTATGTAGGTATGAACCTTACACACCGGTATAAGTACACACACCCTGTTTTGTATGTCTTTTACGGACGCTAGCATCCGTAACGACTATACAAATCAGGGTGCTTGTTCTTATAACGGTGCATTATGGTTATACCTACATACCCTTGTGTGATTTTGAAAGTTAATTATATTTATCTTTTTAGTGCTTTATCTCATAGGGCTCTTTTATCTTGCAACGGTAACTTTTGATGACATTACCACTTATTAACGTAAGACGCCTTTCATTATTCATATCCCATTCATAAGGCATGCTATCATAGATTGATAATTGCTCATATATGATTTCATCATATGGCTTAAGTGGGGATAAAGAATAATTAGATAATGTTGACATATACGCACCTCGATTTATGTATTTCCTAAATATAGTAAATTTATTGATATATTTAATATAAACCGAATCGAGAAATAATTCAAGTCTGTATTTTATTATTTATCTTCTTCTGAATTTCAACTACAACTATAGGGGTAATAGACAATAACAATACAAGTGCCCATTGACGTAGATTTAGAGGAACGACTTGAAATATATTGGCCAATGGAGCTATAGATATAACTACAATCTGTAATAGGGCACAGATGATAAATGATATTACCAGCTTACTGTTTGTTAATATACCTATTTCCGAAAGAGATCGATTACTTCTCATATTAAAGGAATGAAACAGCTGGGAGAGGCTTAATACCGCAAAGCACATGGTTCTTCCCACCCAAGGTGTATATGTAGCTGTGTTATTTGCCTCATGATGTATAAGGGAATTGTATAGACCTGGGGTGTCATAATACTTAATTCCGATAACAAAGGCGCAAAGAGCTAAGGAGCCTATAAGTATTCCTTCAATAATTATCTGTAAAGCGAGTCCGTCTGCAAACATTCCCTTGTTTGGAGAGATAGGCTTTCTTTTCATGATGTCTTTAGATGCAGGCTCTACTCCCAAGGATATTGCTGGAAGAGAATCGGTAACAAGATTTACCCAAAGAAGCTGAACTGCCACAAGTGGAGTGGGCAACCCCAAGAGTATTGCTACAAATATAGTAAGTATTTCACCTATATTACTGGAAAGGAGGAAATGAACAGCCTTTCGTATGTTCTCATATATTCCACGACCTTCTTTTACAGCTGATACAATAGTGGCGAAATTATCATCAGTAAGAATCATATCTGAAGCATTCTTGGCAACATCTGTTCCGGTAATACCCATAGCGCAGCCAATATCAGCTACCTTAAGGGCAGGTGCGTCGTTTACACCGTCTCCTGTCATGGCGACAACCTCTCCTCTGCTTTGATAAGCCTTAACTATCCTTACCTTATGCTCGGGTGATACTCTTGCAAAGACACTAAACCTACCTATTGTATCATTAAGCCTCTTGGTAGACATTTTTGATAATTCCTCACTTGTTATGGCTTCGGTCTGTGGAGTAAGGATACCTAGCTCTTTTGCAATGGCTTTTGCGGTTAGGATATGGTCACCTGTTATCATAACAGGCTTTATACCTGCTTGACGACATATTCCTACTGCGTCCTTAACCTCTTCACGGGGAGGGTCAATCATACCTATAAGACCTATAAAGGTTAAGTTCTTCTCAAGCTTGCTTGAATCTGCTTTCACGTAAAATTTGGAAAGGTTCTTATAAGCAACTGCAATAACACGAAGAGCCCGGCCTGTCATAGCGGAATTTAGAGCATTGATTTTATTTTTATCACGGGTGGTCATGGGCTGTTGCTTTCCGTTTCTATAGATGTGAGAGCAGCCTTCTATTAGAAAATCATATGCACCCTTTGTGACACTTCGATAGGAGGAGCTATCTGGAGATTCATGAACAGTAGTCATTAGTTTTCTGGTAGAATCAAAGGGAATTTCATATATCCTTCGATACAAGGAATCGAGGTCTGGTTTATAAGCACCGCTGTTATAAGCAGCAAGTACTAATGCTTTTTCAGTAGGCTCACCGTTAAGGATAGGTAGATTATGCTCCTCTTGTACTAAGGCATCACTACATAGGGCGGCGTGGGATAATAGGAAGAAACCGAAATCACTTTTCATTTTTTCTTTTCTATCCACAGAGCTTATTTCGGTAACTGTCATTATGTTTTGCGTCAGTGTTCCTGTCTTATCCGAACAAATCACCGTAGCGCTGCCAAGTGTTTCTACAGCAGGTAGCTTTCTGATAACTGCATTCTTTTTTGCCATCCTTTGAACACCCAATGAAAGCATAATGGTTACAATGGCAGGAAGTCCTTCAGGAATAGCAGCCACAGCAAGGCTTACAGAGGTCATAAACATATCAAAGGGTGGAAGATCTTTATATATTCCAATAACGAACACCAAGCCACAGATAAGTAGTGCTGCTATACCAAGAACCTTTCCGGTCCTTGCTAATCTCTTCTGTAGGGGAGTATCAGGAGTATCATCCTCCATAATCATTCTTGCGATATGTCCTACCTGTGTATCCATTCCGGTGGCCACCACTATACCTACTCCTCTACCATAAAGCACTGTACTTGTAGCCATAACTATATTGCTTCTGTCAGCCAGATTAGTATCAGGAAGCAAAATAATGCCCGCATTCTTCTCAACAGGATGGGATTCTCCTGTTAAAGAAGCTTCTTCGACTCTTAGATTAACACCGTGAGCAAGCCTACAATCAGCAGGAACGAAGCTTCCTGTTTCAAGTACTACAATATCTCCGGGAACCAAATCAGAGGATTGTATCTCTGTAACTATGTTATCCCTTAGAACATGGGCTGTGGGAGCTGACATTTTCTTTAAAGCTTCTAAGGCTTTTTCGGCTTTAGTTTCCTGTAATACTCCAAGAAATGCATTTAGTATAATTATCATTAGTATAATTATCGGATCAACAAGATCGAGCTTTCCATCTAGATAGGTTACAACCAAGGATAGTATGGCTGCACATATTAATATTATAATCATGAAGTCAGCAAATTGAGCCAGGAACTTTTGTATAAGGTTCTTCCCTTTTTTTGCATCTATTATATTCTTACCATATAATCTTTGCCTTTCTAATACATCCTCTTGGATAAGACCTTGATTGATATCTGTCTTTAATTCCCTTAGAGTATCCTCTATGGATATGGTATGCCAGTGCATATTTTCCTCCAATTCTGCGCCTTGTTTATGGTCAATCTTCTTTAAATTATATGAGGATAAAAAGGGATTATGTAAGAAAAGCGATTAGGGATAATGACATATTTCTTATGATAAAAAACATTGTTTTAATCTAAAAAAAGAGTATACTGTTCACATTGAGGCAGATTAGTATAGTTTAAGAAAGTGCAGAGGTGTAAAATGTCAAGTGCTATAACTCGTGATATGACTGATGGTCATCCAGCAAAATTAATATTGAAATTCTCAGGGCCTATGCTTATTGGCAATATATTTCAG
>CAZDWP010000124.1:0-4533 GCA_964508985.1 uncultured Herbinix sp.
GTAGGGAAGGCTGGCGGAGTATGCCAATTAGGAATAGACCCAATAGGTAGGCTACTAGCAGCCCTTACGGCTCCGGATTGCTTACTTCCTGTGGTCTTAACCGTGCCAGCTGTATAATTCTCTTCCATATACTTCATAACCTTTACCACATAATTCTGTGTCTCTTTAAAGGGAGGAATCCCACCGTATTTTTTAACATTTCCCATTCCTGCATTATAGGCTGCCAAGGCCAGCTTGGTATCACCGTCATATCGTTTTAGTAAATCAGATATGTATTTTGAACCTCCCATAATGTTCTGCTCTGGATCAAAGGAATCTGTGACTCCCAAGCCTTCGGCTGTCTTTGGCATCAGCTGCATAACACCCTGTGCTCCTGATTTAGATACAGCATTAGGATTAAAATCAGATTCTGCTTTTCCGATGGACTTTAATAGGTTTACGGGTACATTATATTTTATGGAAGCCCGTTCAAATATATCATCCAGGCTTGTACTTTCCTCCATATAAGCTGCAAAGTTATCATTACCTGTCTTATTTACTTTACTATTTCTATTATCATATTCCATAGACTGTAAGTTTGAAATACCACCAACTTTTGACACGGTCTCCTCCTTTGTATTTACAATAAGGTTCTTCTTAATTCCTCATCTGATTTCATGGATAGATAAGCCGGTGCAATGTCAAACACTGTCTTAGCCCCGTAGTTGCCTTCTTTATTAATACAATATGCGGCTCTTGCATAAGCCAGTAGTACATTCGCAGTAAAATCCGGATTAGAATCAAGCTTTATGCTATACTCAATAACATGGCTATTCTCGTTATTTAAGCCCGTCTTTCCGCTTTGAAATACAAATCCGCCATGAGAAATTCTGTTATGCTCTCTATCCAATTCTTCTTTAGATATAAAATGAACTATAGTATCATAGTCACTAAAGTAATCAGGCATGGTCTTTATCTCATTCTCTATTCGACTAAGGTCAGTCCCTTCTTGGGCTACTACAAAGCATTCACGAAGATGCTTTTGTCTTGTGGTAAGCTCAGGCATATGGCCGCCTCTAACCTTCATTAGTGCTTCTTCTTTAGGAATAGTATATTGCTTTGCATCGACTACGCCTTCAATTCTTCGTATAGCATCAGAATGTCCCTGGCTCACGCCCTTACCCCAGAATGTATAATTTTTTCCCTCTGGCAGAAGCACCTCACCATATAGGCGATTTACAGAAAACATGCCGGGATCCCATCCACTGGAGATAACACTAGTCTTCTTAGACTTAAGAGCAGCCTGATTCATAGCATCATAGTACTCAGGTATTTTGGCATGGGTGTCAAACCCATCAACTGTATTGAACATGGAAGCAAACTCCACGCCCTGGGAAGGGAGATCCGATTTGCTACCTCCGCATAAAATCATTACATCTATTATATCGGTCATTTTCTTTGCTTCACTTATATGATAAGCCTTGGCATCTTTTGTTAACAGCTCAATTGTATCAGCCTTTCTTCTGGTAAATATCCCAACCAGCTCCATATCTATATTCTGAGATATACCAAGCTCTACACCCTTTCCCAGATTACCATATCCTACTATGCCTATTCTAATTTTCTGCATAAATGCTCCTCCTGACTGTGCCCGTCTGCTTAACGAATCTTAATATCCGATTATCCTGTTTCACTTGAAATAATTTTAGCATAAGCATGCCAGTAACACAAACGTAATTTAAAAAAAGAGCTTAGCAAACTATAAATTAATAGCTTGCATAAGCCCTATTCCTTTAACCTATTTATATACACCTAGGCATAAGCATCCGGCGTCCAGTCATTATTTTTAGGTAAATGCAGACATCTCGCCCATAAATTCCATTATCTTAAGAAGTAGCTTCCATATCTTCGGATGATGCTGAAGAATAAAGTCTCTGACTTGTCCCTCTCTCACAACATCTGCAACCTTAAAGAGATTTTCTCCCTTAACTAAGGAACCTACTGCTGTCCGCCCATAAGCTATTCCTCCAACGGCAACCTCTGAAGCAAGTGCAAAGCCTCCTACAGAATACATCCCTATTGCCATACCACCAAAGGCAATGATTCCGATTGCCCCTCCACCTATAGCTATACCACCAAGAGCAAGCCCTGCAAATGCTAACAATCCCAGACTTACTCCTCCCAGACATAATCCACCGAGAGATAACCCTCCTATACTGATGACGCCAATAGAGATGTTACCAATAGCTATTATGCCCTTAGCTACTTGAAAGCCATTGCCCGTCTTTATATGAACTAGTGGTATACCCAATACTTTTGTTTTACTTTTGTATTCATAGAAACCATATCCATATGATTTCACAAAATAATTGCCATTCACATTATTTGAATCATTAGCTACTTCCACTTCCTCTTTCTCTTGTCTTTTGTCTATTGGTAAAATTTTAATATCTTCTCTAACCAAGCTATCCACAGTGACACTAAATATATCTGATATCATTATTATTTTATTTATCTCCGGCATTGACTGATCTGCCTCCCATTTACTAACTGACTGCCTTGATACATCAAGCATATTTGCTAGTTGCTCCTGGGAGTAACCCCGTTCTCTTCTTAACTGAATTAGCTTATCCCCTAGTCTCATATTCTCCATACCCTTTCTACACATTTATTTCTCAAATATGCTTTTACTATACCAAAATTAATTTCCAAATACAATAAACCGTAACCTTGCAATGTGTCAACTAGTGGTTGCATTTGAAAAAAACGTCTCAAAACAAAGAGCACACAAGTATAACCCAACACTTTTATGTGCAATCACATAATAGCATAATGATTATACCTGCGTGCTCCCTTACATTCTGAGACCTTCTATCTGTTATTCGATATACCTTATATATTAATTATCAATTAATTTATTCTTCTTGGTCCAGCTCATCATGTTTCTAAGCTCTGCTCCGACCTTCTCCAATGGATGATCAGCTTCAATTCTTCTCTTAGCATTGAAGTTAGTGCAACCTATCTGATTCTCAAGGAGCCAGTTTCTTGCAAATGTTCCATCCTGAATATCTGAAAGAACCTTTCTCATGGCATTCTTTGTATCCTCAGTAACAATCTTGGGACCGGTAATGTAATCACCATATTCAGCTGTATTAGAGATAGAATATCTCATTCCAGCAAATCCACTTTCGTTAACCAAATCAATTATTAACTTCATTTCATGTATACATTCAAAATAAGCACTTTCAGGTTCATAGCCTGCTTCAACTAAGACCTCAAAGCCTGTCTTCATTAGAGCGGTAACTCCACCACATAATACTGCCTGCTCACCAAAAAGGTCAGTCTCTGTCTCTTCTCTAAATGTGGTCTCAAGAACGCCTGCTCTTGCTCCGCCGATTCCCAATGCATATGCAAGTCCTAGATCATGTGCCTTACCTGTTGCATTCTGATGTACACCTATCAAACAGGGAACACCTTGGCCATCAAGGTACTGACTTCTTACTGTATGACCCGGTCCCTTAGGTGCAATCAACATTACATCTATGTCCTTTGGAGGAATAATCTGTCCATAATGAATACTGAAGCCATGAGCGAACATTAAGGCGTTACCTGCCTCAAGATTAGGCTCTATGGACTCTTTGTATAGTGCAGCCTGTTTCTCATCATTAATCAATATCATGATAATATCTGCTTTCTTTGCTGCTTCTGCGGCCGTATATACCTGTAAACCTGCTGCTTCTGCCTTAGCCCATGATTTACTTCCTTCATATAATCCGACGATTACTTTAACGCCAGATTCCTTTAAGTTGAGTGCATGTGCATGACCTTGGCTGCCATAACCGATAACAGCTACTGTTTTTCCGTCTAAAAGTGATAAATTACAATCCTGTTGATAATAAATCTTTGCCATAACCTTTCTTCCTCCATCTTTTTGTTTGATGCCAGGCATCACATTTGTTAATCAATAATCCATAAAGTCTGCTATATCTCCTGAGCCTCTGATAAGTCCGGTAATTCCTGTACGTACCATTTCCTTAATTGTAAATGGCTCTAAAAGCTTAATAAATGCATCAATTTTACTCTGATTCCCTGTAAGCTCAATCATAAGAGAATCCAATGCAACGTCTACTATCTTTGCTCTAAATATATCTGCTGTAGCTATTATAGCCTGACGGTCTTCTCTTCCTGCAATGACTTGTACCAGTATCAATTCTCGGGTTACTGATTCACCACTAGCAAGCTCCTTTATCTCAATTACATCCTCAAGCTTTTGCAACTGTTTTCTAATCTGCTCAAGAATCTGATCATCTCCATTAACCATAACTGTCATTCGTGATATGGCAGGATTTTGAGTTTCTCCAACGGTTAAGCTGTCAATATTATATCCTCTTCTACTAAACAAACCGGATACTCGGCTTAATACGCCGGCTGTATTGTCTACCAGTATTGATAATACCATACGTTTCATAGCAATCCCCTTTCATTATGTATCAATATGCAACGGTTACAGTTAATATTAAACGAAAAGCCCCACCACAGTACAACTGGATTGGG
>CAZDWP010000124.1:4543-5821 GCA_964508985.1 uncultured Herbinix sp.
GCTAGTGCTGTTGTATGAAAATATGTTTTTGATTGAATGATATTGTAACAACAACACAGTTGTTTGTCAAGTGCATAATAATTCATTAATCATGCAATAAACATTAACCCGATATTTCGAATTATGCCGGATTTAAGATAACCATATCGTACAAGCATTACCCTTCTATTAATAAAATTCTTTTGATGAAGCTTTGAAAATTTATTTATAATTTCCAGATTTCTACTGTCAATAAATTTATAATATAAAGAAGCAAACTCCTCTGCTTGTATATAAAGCTCCAGTAAGGCTCTTCTTTGTCTTCGTAAATTACTTATGCGACTTATAATATATGAGAAAAAGCTTCGGTTTCCAACCACATTGGAGCTATGCTGCCTATACAATAGAGTTGGATCCTTAATAAATCCAATTTTACCGGTAGATGCTGCTATTAGTCCAAGCCAGCCATCATGAAACTTTGCTCTTTTAGGAAGTGGATTGCTTTGTAGAATACGTCGCACAGCTTGATTTATCATAACTGTACATCCTATTAATTTATTTTCCATCAGCAAATGAGGAAGGTCAATAAGTCTTGGATTTAGCCTGCTTGATCTAAAAAAAGATTCGTGTATTATATTAAGCTTGTCATCTACAACATAAGCATCGGTAAATACCGCAATCGGGAGCTCCTTACCGAACTGAATCTCCATCTGCTTCACTCTTTTTAGGGTTCTAGCTATCTTATCCATGTTCCATACATCATCCTGATCACATAGCATAATGTATTCGGCTGTCGTCTTACTCAATGCATTTAAAAAATTAAGAGTAACCCCTAGATTAGTTTCATTGTAGCTTACATGTAGCTTATCAGGATATTTATCTTTATAATTATCCAGTATCTCCCTAGTACTATCCTGTGATCCGTCATCAACAATATAGAGTTCAAAATCCTTATAGGTTGAAGATAGAATAGAATCAATCTGCTCCCCTAGGTATTTTTCACCATTATAGGTTGTCATTACAATAGATACATTATCCATACATCATTCTCCTATTACAGATGATTATTTAACACCATCATTCCAATAGTTCTTATTCATAGTACAACGTATAATAAAGTCCTTTGGGAGCTTATTGTAGTTTACTCCTAATTTGTACCCCAAATATTTTAGACCTGAGCTTAGTATTAAATCAGGTATCAATAAATATTCCTTTCGTTGGGATAAATATTGTATTGTGCTTTTAACAAGGCGAATGCCCTCCGATTCAGAACTTACGCCAAGAAATACATCCGCATAC
>CAZDWP010000124.1:5831-6100 GCA_964508985.1 uncultured Herbinix sp.
AATCAAAATTTCTAGAAAACTGCTGTATATAGGAATATATATGGGAATGTATAACCTTAGCCTCGGCTTGGTATGCAATCTTGTAGCCTGCATTAATCATGGTATGCGCCATAATCATATCCTCGTTAAATATTGTTCTTTCTACAAATCCTCCAAGCCTATCATAGATCTCTCTTCTATAAGTTGCGCATACATTCGAACAGAAAAACGCCTTTATTCCTAGTGTTTCTATATCCTCTATAGATTTTATCATGCTCTCCTTAGGATAG
>CAZDWP010000125.1:0-5800 GCA_964508985.1 uncultured Herbinix sp.
ATACTAGATCGATTGAGAGTATTGAGGAGGCCTTGGAGTCATTTAGGGGCACGATTCTATTCATCTCCCATGACAGATACTTTATCAATAAGATTAGCAACAGGGTAATTGCTATAGAGGATGAGGGCTTACAAAGCTATCTTGGCAATTATGATTATTATAAGAGTATTAAGGATAGAGAGAGGCAGCAGAAAGAAGAGCTAAAGCAAAGAGCTGAAGAACCTGGCAGACTTAATAAAAAGTCTGATAATATCTCCCAGTCTGGTAAATCTAAAAAGCCCATTAATGATAAGCATGGAAGCGGTAGGAAGCCTGCAGGGAATCCGGTAAAGGCTGCTAGGCTTGAGAAGAGGATTGCTGATATAGAGAAAGAGCTTCAAGAAATTGAAGGTATGATGGATGCTATGGCTTCTGATTATGAGGAGCTAAGCAAGCTATATGAAAGGAAAGTAGTCTTGAGCAAGGAGTTTGAGGAAGCAATGGAAGAATGGTTAGGGATGGAGTAGTAGAGAATAGGAAGAGCTGATAAGTTACTTTATCAGCTCTTCTAATTCTTCAGACAATTCCTTAGCAAGCAAAATATCATTATCTTTTAAAGCCCTTGCTATTTTCGTTTCAAGTGACATTTTCTGCTGCTCAAATTCTAAATAGTCTTTATCAAAATACTTGGCATAAATCATTTTTCTGAATTTACGTACAGTCATTTTTCTAACCGTCTTATTATCTATAATCAAAACACTATCCACACAATTTACAATTGTATAGAAATCATGAGAAATCATTAATACGGCACCGTTGAATTCCTTTATGGCTTTTTCCAGAGCTATTTGTGAATAGGTATCTAGATGACTTGTTGGTTCATCAAGAAGTAATAAGGTTGCTTTTATTGCAGCCACTTTAGCCACTTGAAGAATATTTTTTTCACCGCCAGATAAAGAGTCTATCTTTTGCTTTAGGTGTTCCTCCTCGAATCCATAGTTTAGTAGATATGATTGAACCTCATTGTTTGTCTTAAAGCCTACATCTAAGAATTCATCAAGTATAGTATTAGCCTCATTCAAGATTTCACCGTGCAGCTGTGATAAATAAGCCACTTTACTATCTTCACTAATCTGAATAGAAGGATGGTTGTTCTTATAAATATCACGGAGCAAAGTCGTCTTTCCAGTACCATTTGCACCGATAAGAGCTACTTTTTCGTTTGATTTTATCTCGAGGTTAACATGTTCGATTAGGATTTGATCAAAAGCTACACTATAATCAGAGACCGTTAATATAACAGTATCTTCAATTACATTGTCCGTATCTAATTGAATATCTGGTTGTTTTATATCTACGAAAGGATCCTTAACTCTGCGAGCCTCCAATCGATCCTTGATTTTGATTCTAGCCTTTAGAGCTTTGCCTCTAGCAGCGTCTGCATCATAATCTGCTTTCGATCTTAGTCTCTCAATTATTTTCTCGTTTCTCTCTATTTCTTCGGTATCGGCAGTTGATAACTCTTGCAACTCTATCTTTCTTTGGAGTAGGGAGAAATTATAATCAATATAAGAGCCATCAAATTCTTGAAGCTCCTTATTCTCGAGATGTAATATCTTATTAAAGCAATTATTTAATAGATACCTGTTGTGTGTAACTACCAACATTGTACCTTTGTGAGAATTGATTAGGTTTTTAAGCGAATTTAAATTATCAAAATCTAAGAACACATCGGGTTCATCCATAATCATTAGGTCCGGGCTGTTTAGCATTTCCCTAATCACCTGGATAATCTTAAATTCTCCACCACTTAGCTTGGACACCATTTGATTTTCAAGCTTGCTTAGGTTGGCAAGATTTAGTTTTCTTCTTATGATTTGCTCAAAAGCATCTCCACCGATTGCATTATAGGAGTCTAAGGTTTCTTGATAATGTTCAAGTAAAGCATCAAGATCCGAAGAGGTCTCCATTTCGGTATAGATAGAGGAGAGATCGTCTTGTAGCTCAATAAATTCTTCTGCTATATATTCAAAAACTGTAACTTCTTTTGCTAATTCTGCTTGAGAGAACTGACTTACATACCCAATTCTACAATTTGGAGTAATATCTAATGTTCCATCATAAAGATACCTATCTGGATTCATAATGATATCTAGAAGAGTGCTTTTGCCACTGCCACTTGTTCCTATAAAAGCACAGTGTTGACCTTCTTCTAATGTAAATGAGATATTATTAAATAAATCTTTTTGCGGAAATGAGTAGGAAAAATCATTTGCTTTTATCATATTATTACCTCTTTTATTCGCTAAAAGTGCTTTGGTCTTTTTATATATAATCTTCACTCAATTGTAATTTTATTGATTAAGATAGTAAAGATTTCTATTACCGAGGTAGTGTAACATTTTTTTTGTATAATATCAATAAATTCATTTGAGAGATTTTTAATTGCTGCTAGCGTTGAAAGAATATAAACACAAGAGCTATTGACAAACCTGGTCTATAGGGTATAGACTGCATTTATAAGGTTTATAAAATCTAGACCAAGGAGGTTGACAATGAGAACATATAAATTAACTGAAAGTGAAGAAAGGTTTGCTGATCTGATCTGGCAGAATGAACCCCTTGCTTCAGGAGAACTGGTGAAGCTATGTGAAGAAGAAATGAATTGGAAGAAGTCCACAACCTATACAGTTCTAAAGAAATTATGTGATAATGGAGTATTTAAGAATGAAAATACTGTTGTTTCATCTGTTATTACAAAGGACGAATATTACGCAAAGCAGAGCGTTCACTTTGTTGAGGATATCTTCGAAGGATCATTGCCCAAGTTTTTAACAGCGTTTATTGGAGCAAAAAAATTGAATAAACAACAAGCGGAAGAATTAAAGAAATTAATTGATGAGCATAAGTCCAATTAAGGAGTTATATTCTCAAGGCAAGGAGGCATTTCTATGATTGATTTATTTTTATCTGTGATAAATATGAGCCTTAAAGCAAGCTATGTAATACTTGTAGTTATGCTTATCAGGTTATTGCTTAAAAAGGCACCAAAATTTATTTCATACGCCATATGGGGTGTGGTGGCTTTTAGATTGATAATACCTTTTTCACTCGAAAGCATATTAAGTATTATGCCGAGGATTAGCAATATAAATCCAATTTCCCACGACATTGTATTTCAAAAAACACCACAAATAAACAATGGGATAGATACTGTGGACAATATAGTAAATAGTTCCCTTACTGCTGCTGATGCTGTAAATAATTTTGTTCCTGCAGCTGATGCTGTAGGCAGTTCCCTTCCTGACCCTAGTGTTGTAGCTAGTGCAAATCCCATTCAGATATATATGCTTATTGCTTCATGTATCTGGATTACAGGGATAGTAGCTCTACTTATCTACAGCTTGGTATCTGTTGTACGCTTAAAGAAGCGACTTAAGGAAGCACAATTGATAGAGGAGAATATATTAGAAGCGTCTAATATAAGGATACCCTTCGTGCTTGGTATATTAAAGCCAAATATATATTTACCTGCTGAACTTAATAATCACGAACGTACCTATATTATATTACATGAACAGACTCATATTCGACGTAAAGATCATATAACTAAAATAATTGCCTTCATAATATTATCAATACATTGGTTTAATCCTCTGGCCTGGATTGCATTTGTACTTATGAGCACGGATATGGAGCTTTCCTGTGATGAGCATGTATTGAAAGAAATGAATGAAGATGTTAAAAAGCCTTATGCCAATTCTCTATTGTCACTTGCTATGGGGGGACGTATAATAAACGGTAGCCCTCTTGCCTTTGGTGAAGGAAATGTAAAAGGGAGAATTAAGAACGTATTAAATTACAGAAAACCTTCATTCTGGATGATTGTGGTGTCGATTATAGCTGTAACCATAATAAGCATTGCTCTAATAACAAATCCCAAGCAGGAGGATCCCATTCGGAAAGACGAAATTAATATAGAAGAATCTAATAATGATGTGTCAGAAGACTCTATTAACAATGGAGATGATGTATCAGAAGACCCTAATAATAAAGATGAAGATATATCAGAAAACTTGATTCAGCAAGACGATTTTGAAGTAAAGAATTCTTCGGATAAAGCAGATGAAGTCTATCAGACAGAGCATAAGAAAGTTAGGATCGAGTTTGCATCAGATATGATGGGATTTAAAGCTACAAATGAGTTTGAAACAACAAATTACAAAGTAGTAGCATACATTGATACGTTTTTAAAAGGTGGTAATAGGGCATCGATAATAGAAGCGGATTTGATTAATAACCATACCAATCAATATGTGATTAAGTTATCTAATGACTCAAGTGAATCCAGCTGCAAGCTTTACTATGATACACTATATAATAAAGCATATTTCCAGAAATTTAAGGGCCTCTATGAAGTAGAGGTGGATTTTGCCAGGTATATTGATTCCTTTCTAGAGAATTCAAATATTGATGTAAATATAGATGATACAGCTGCTGTGGCTTTGTTTGATATGTATGGATGGACACTAAATTATAAGATAAACTCAATGGAACAGAAGATCAATAACATCAACAGCTTAGGAGCGTTTAATCCAAATGCATATTATTTCGCATATAACAATGAGCTTTCGAAGGATATTGGTCTGGATATGAGCGAATATTCAAATACCTCAGACATAACAGTTGATATATATAGGGTAGGTGAGAGTATGCCCAAGGAGTTTTATCCGATACAGAATGGTAGAGGGATAGTTGTTAAAGATGGTAGTAAAATAATCGGTGCATTTATCAGCGCAGGAAGACATAGCACATTTAATGCTTGTAGTCTGAAGGGAAATAGTTTTGAAAAAGTGACTGGTGAAAAAGTTAATGTATGGCTTACAGATGTGGTTAGGGTGGATGAATTCGAAGAGGGGTTATCCATATTAGAGCCTGAGCAGGTTATCGAAGAATACTTCATTGCCCTAGATAATAATGATGCTAATGCAGCAAAATATTATATTTCGAGAGCAGCTCTATTGGGTGATTTGACGTCAAATATGATTAATGAGGAAATATTTAATGAACGAGTGAGCTTACCCTTATCCGGTGCTGAGATAGGAGCAAGATCAAGTTTAAGTAACTTAAAATCTGCGAAGCTACTAAAGGTAGAGCCAATTTACAATACTAATAGTAATTCAATAACTTTTGCTGTAACAATGGATATGCAATATAAAAAAGAGTGGGCCAACAATAGCGGAGAGCAGTTTTGGAATTGTATTATGATATATGAATCTCCCCAGACAGGATGGAAGATAGTAGAGTTTGGACATTAAGGATAGGTAAATGTCTCTATATAAGAAGAAAATTATACAGGAATTATTTTTTTCATACTATCAGAAAGGACAATATTTCATAATTAGTTGTTCATAAAAGTAGAGTTAGTGAATTTTTGGGGTAAAAGACTAGCTACTTCGGGTTATGAGTTAGATAAAATTAACAAAATCGTCTACTTTTTTAACATAGAAAAGTGTTGAGATTAGCACTATCTTGCCTGGGTACTTACTTGACAAATCGTTCCATCAGGAATATTATACTGAGTATAATAATACAAGGACACACATGTTGCAGCCCTCTGCTATATGTGTGTTTTGTCAAGTAATCTAGATGTATTGTACAAGGAAAGGATGAATAAAATGCAGTTATTAATATTAATACTTAAGCAAATTGATTTAATCGATAAGATTCTACAGCAACTTGCAGAAGAAGGAATTAAGGGAGGAACAATACTAGATGGAACGGGAATGGCTAAGTCTTTAAGAGATCTACATGATACGCC
>CAZDWP010000125.1:5810-6076 GCA_964508985.1 uncultured Herbinix sp.
AGACATTTAGCTGAAGAAGATGGATTCGAAGCAAGTAAAGTCATGATGTTTGTCCTAGATGATAATCGAGCAGTTGTGGCAAGAAATACGATTAAAAAAGCAGTGGATTTAAGAGCGGCTAATACCGGAATAATGTTCTCCGTGCCTATTACTTATGTAGAAGGGCTTGGTGAGAATTAATGGAGTCAGATATACTATTTAATTTATCAATTTCGTTGATTTTAGGTTTGCTATCAAGCAAATTGATGAAAATGATAAAGATGCCT
>CAZDWP010000126.1:0-6023 GCA_964508985.1 uncultured Herbinix sp.
GCCTTCATGTCTATACTAAGATGCTCCCTGGCTCTATATATAGCATCATCTATACGGTATACCATATAGTAATAATGGATTACATCAGAAAGCATCTTTTGCATTTCTATAAGTATCTTTATTTCATGCCTTTTTGCTACACGACTTACAACCTCTGAGTTTATAATGAATATTGAAAATCCAACTGTAATTAAGGTAATTAGCCTTCTATTACACAAATAGATCAATATAAAGGTACTTATACTTATAGTCCAAGATATCAAAAATGAGGCTACGGTCCTTTTTGCAATTGTTTTACTATCACAAGGACTAATCATGCGATAACGATATGATAATTTTTTGATATAGCTATGTGTGAGTGGGAAATTATTAAGATAGTAATATAACTTAAGAGTTAATAGATTATAATTTCTAGATCCATGGTTTATTTTTCCGTCGAATATCATCCTACCTCAACCATACCCCCTTGTGTCATTGAATTAAACTCCAGAAATGCTTGTTTCTTATCAGGCGGTAGATTATGTAGAATTAACTTTGCAAGACCTTCACTGATAGGGTTAATCATTTTGTAGCTTCCGTCTTCATAAATAATAATATCTCTTGTATAGTAAGACTTCTCGCGGGCGAGAAGCTTTAGATAGTGTGAGATCTCCCAAAGGTGTCCGATTACACCTTTATCCCCATCAGGAGACCTCTCTTCACTATCATATGGGATTATCTCTGTTATTCGGTCAATATGCCTATGACCATCATTCTCCTTTACACAATGAATATCAAGATGAATGAGTCTTGCCACCATGGACTGGATATTTACCGAATTAGAATTATTATATCCTCCAAGAGAATGGACAAAATAAGAAACCAATTCATCTGATGTTGGCCAATGACCTGTTGTAATTATTCTCTTAGTTCCAGCCAGAAGAAGATTAATTAGATGCTTTGCATGCTCTAAGCTTGCTATTTCTCCAAATAATATAGTATGAGCTTCTGAGCTTTTCAAAAGTTCTATAAGCTTTGGAAATGGAAGTCTTTCACTTGGTCTTGTACCCAGTATGTTTTTATCTGAGTAGGCATCATTTAGATAGAGTTCAAAATCAGCTTCCAATGTCCTTATTGGCTGCCTTTTATCAATTTCTTTCACTGCAGCTCTTGTATATGTAGTCTTACCCGAGTTCTGGTCTCCCGAGAAGAACAAATTAACACAACCATGGATAGCCCATTTTATAAGTTCTATGGGATAATTGCTTCCTTGGTCTATTATTAGATCCCCTAACTCAAAGGATGCAGTATTAGCAAATTTACGAACAAAAAACGTCCACTGTGTGGCATTGTTAGGTCTAAATACTGTGACACGACTTCCATCTGCCAGATGTGTCTTAATTCCACCCTCAGCAGAGGTAAGATGCCCTATTCTTCCATGTTCAGCTAAGTTCTTGCATATACGCCTAATCGATTCATTTGTCCTAAAGGATAAGAACCTTAGATGAATCGGTTTTCCCTTATAGACAACCCATATGCTTTCATGGGTTTGAGGCTTTTTATGACTTCCTGTAAGTATATCGTCTTCCATATATACGTAATTGTTAGTCGTGATTCCTGACACACCACCTGATATACTATCTAGAGAAATATCCTCCATTATTAGCAGATCAACTGCAGACAAACCATATGTCTCCTCATAAATCCTCTGTGATAGTACATTCAGCTTATCATCAAAGGATAATATATGGTTGATCATATTATATGCTTTATGAATATCCTCCTCTGAAATGCTATAATAGTAGCCATCAGCATCCTTGAAAAGCTTATCAAGTTTGGCTATCTCACATATTCCCTGAAACATTTTGTAGTTACCACTTTGTTTTTGTAAGTACATCATTATTTCAAATTTATCTTTTGCCGTGAGCTTTTTATTATCATGAAATGGTATTATATCTTCAATAGAAGCTTCGTTAATATTCATAATATTCAATAAGCTTTTCTTTGCCCTGGCCATAACAATGTTTTTAGAATTCATATCTCCCTGAGAGCATTTACGTATTGCATTACTCAAAGAACGTTTAAGAGTTCTCCTATTTTCAAGATCTCTTTTATTAAGATTCAGAACATCCATATCCATATTTATAATGTCTTTAATTATATCTTTAAACCGTTCACATACATAGTCTAGTGAATAAAGCTTCGTAGTATATTCTTCATATTCTACCTTTGCTTTAAAAATAAAAAATATTATTATTGCTACACAGGTTAAAAGCAATATAGAAAGCATCAGTTCTATAGGCTTCATAATTTGCTCCTTTCTATAAGAGCTTCTCTACCTGTTTTATTAATTATATTCATGATTTTTATTGTAGTACGACAGGCTTGAATAAAAAAATAGTCAGTTTCATTTACATAAGGATTTACGGGTTTGAGCATTCCTTTTATTATATGTCTGTATTTATATTTGTCTGCAACTCTACTATTATATAGGCCTTCTCTTACCATGCTCAAAATATTACAATCATTTTGTGCATCCATATATTTTGTACAATAGGGAATTACACCTGTATTGTCTTTATTAACATATTTTCCGAGTTTTCTTAGGCAATTGATTATATTGTATCCGGAATATCTATCATAATTTCCGAATATAAAGAACACATTTTTATACTTATTTAGTATTTCTCCATATTCAAAAAAGAATTTATTAAGTATATGGTTTCTTTGAGTCAAGTTTATTACTATCACATCTGCTGATGACATAAGCTTGATCGATAGGTCATCCTTTCCGCTATTTGTATCAATCATCACAATATCTACATTATCCTCAGCATGTGATATCATTTTGCAAATCGAACTACTGATATCTCTATCAAAGGTTTCACGATTCTTTGTCTCCGTACCAGGAAGCAATAGTAAAGATGTATCTGGAAATGTAATACAGCAACTTTCAAGAACATCGCCTATCAACATATTCATTCGACTATACATAACTGCCGCATCCAGACCTATGTCTTGAAATATATAGCCTTTATCTGCGTCTAGGTTTCCTATGCTCTTGCCTATTAAGGGGCCTTCTAGATTATTTAACGATATATGTGTTTGCATCATCAGTACATTCATTTTATGAAGCAAGCTCATAACTAATGATATTATGTGTAAGTTACTGGTCTGCCCTTGACCATGTAAAGGTGACCAAAACACAATCTTACTCATCTACACTTTTCTCCTTTTCTTGCTAAGCCAACTGCCTTTCTAATTATGGATGGCTTGATGCTTGGAAATATATCACCTATCTCAGTCATTACTATTTTCTTCATTCCAAATGATATTTTCCTAAAACGAACGCCCTGAGATATTTGACATTTCAATGCATTCTCATAATCAATTATGTCATAGTATAAGTACATGGTTTTAGTTGGACTTAGTACCGATACTATACTGTCCCTTATTCTATCGAAATCATCTATGGTTACGATATCACGAACTAATACTCTTATATCTAAATTTTCTGATATGCTTTCTGATATATTTTCTGATGAACAACTGCATAAAGCCCTATTAACCCTGAAGGTATTATGAGGAAATGGATTAACAACGATATTCAGATAATCTAGATGAATTGGATATTTCTCAATATTGCTAAATCCATAGACAACAAATAATACACCATCATCAAACTCTTTAAGCTCTTTAGCATCTGGTACCTTTCTTGTATAATTAAGACTTCGGTATTGAACAATATCTTCTCTACTATCCAGCCCCATACCGTGATAGATGGTCTTAGTTAGTGCACCTGTGTCAGATAAATCAATAATTAATACAGGGTAATTTAGCAATGAAATAGTCTTTCCGATATAAAGGATGATGTCATATGCCTCTACTCCAATATAGCCAATACAAATCATCTTTTAACCCTCCGTGGCAACGTAATAATTGTCATTATCGGATCTGTTGCCCAGTTCAGGAAAATATGTAGGCTCTTCATCATCTAGTTTATTATCTCTATCTTCGTAATTACCTTGGCCTGTGCTAACTTCTTTGTCTTCACTTAGAACTTCAGCAGCATCTGTCTGCTCATATGCTATATCATCTGTAGGCATATGCCTAATATTGATATCGTCCAACTCCCATCTTATAGCAGATACATCTTTACCCATGCTCTCTGCTAGTCTATTTTCCATAGCCATTCTTACTTCTTTATTTAATAATTGCGAGCATCTTTCAACAATATTCGGATCATGTTCAATTAAAGTAAGAACTGATATATTGGGAACATATGTAATGATAGATGCATCTTGAATACTCGGTTCAATATATTTTGTAACGAATATTTTAGATCCTTCATATGATGCAGCATCAACTATTGCAGCAGACATTTTTAGAATCTCCTCTTCATCCACCCAGATATAGCATAAAGGAGTACCGGGTTGAAGACCTTTTAATGACTTCTTTGACATAACAATGTAATTTTCCCCATTAGGATAAAAGATTCTTACATCTACATAATCATTTGCCACTATATTTGGGCTAATATGAATCACGTCATACTCTATTTCTCGCAATACAGATGAAACCAAATTCTTGGCCAGCATTCCCTTAACTATATGAGTTCCTTTAGGAATATCAATCATCAATGCCTTACCTAGTTCATTCTTTGAAATATGGTTTTCAGAAGGTTGTGAGGAATAGACTGTTTTTTCTTCAACCTTATCCTTCGTAAGAATTTCACCTGTCCTCATATCAGATAATGCAATAAAAACAGTTTTCTTATTCTCATTCATTTCATTCCTGACTTCACTCAGCATATATTCATATTCCTCGCGTACCTGTCCAATCGAAATTAAAGAAGTTGCTATAGCGGCTGTTCCTATTACAACAATGCAAATTAAGGCCACTATGATATATTGCTTTGTTGTTCTTTTAAGTTTTCTTTTATGCTTCATAAGTCACCTCTTACCATATATTTGATTAATAGATATTCAAATAAGATTACGATTCCTAATAAAATATAATATCCAATTACAATCAATGCTTTTCGGCTATAACATTTATTATCTATTAATCTATGTCTATTATTTTTTCGCAATCTTCCTGGCATCCTCCATCCAAAGACCCACAACAAAATATTGTATGCAGTTATTCCCAATAATAATAAACAAATACTTCTAATAATGTTTATACATTGCAATACTCCATCTCCTCTTTAGCCAAAAGAATGGATTTTTCAACTTTTTTTAATATTATATCAGCCGCTTTCCTAACCCCATGAATGAATAGGTAATGAGAGCTTTCCCTTGGACAGAAATAATTGCTATTAATAAACTCCTTTGCACCTCCGAAATTACATGCAACATGAAAATACTCATTATAAGGAATGGGTGAAATATTTTCTAAAGGTATATCATAAAGCCTAGAAATTCTTTTACAACTCATAATGGATTTTGGCGAATAGTTCCCAACTATAAATATAGATTTGGGTATAAGCGAATAGTAGTTTTTGAAGAAGTCTTCCAGATATTCCTGATTTTGAATTAGATTTATTACTATAAGATCTGCCTCTTGCAGAATAGCTTTAGAACTAAGATGATTTTCCTGTGCTAAGTTGATATAACAAATATCAGTACTATTACTAATAATCCTTAATAACTCATTTAAATTATTATGTAATTCAAAGTCAAAAAGCTCACTGTTAATGACTCCGCTTTGAGGTATATAGTAGAGATGCTCAGGTATCACCTCTTTTAGATAAGCTCTTAACAAGCTAGGATTATTATCTCCACGATAAATTCTTCGAAGAAGTCCCTCAATCCCCTCCCCTTCATAAAACCCTGTCCCTCCTGATCTGGAATGTATATAATCATTATCAATGAAAAATGCTTTACCGAGATTATCTCTTCCAATATAATTCTCCAACACCGTAATGGTGCAAGGATTAATCATGACACTTGCTATACTGATCGCCACAAAATTATGGAAGGCATGGGACTTTTCATATTCATTGCTCCAAAAAGCAACTTTCACATAGGATTCCCCCTCTT
>CAZDWP010000127.1:0-5993 GCA_964508985.1 uncultured Herbinix sp.
AGTCGTTTCATTGCCTCATCAAAATTAACTAAATGTCCGTCAAACTCCGGTCCATCCACACAGGCAAATTTAATCTTATCGCCAATAGTAAGTCTACAAGCTCCGCACATACCGGTACCATCTACCATAATGGGATTCATGCTTACTATAGTCCTTATACCTAGTTCCTTTGTTAATATGCATACATACTTCATCATAATCATAGGACCAATAGCAACAATTAAATCATAATGTTGCTTTTTCTCATTAACAAGATGCTTGATGGCTTCATTTACATTGCCCTTCATGCCATATGAACCATCATCAGTCGTTATATATACGTTCTTAGCATACTGCTTCATTTGGTCTTCAAGAATGATAAACTCTTTGCTTCTTGCACCAATTATACAATCAGCATCATAGCCGTTCTCTTTCATCCATTTCATCTGAGGATAAACCGGTGCAGTTCCTACACCACCGGCCACAAAAAGAATCTTCATTTTGCTAAGTTCCTCATTATCCATGTTCACAAGCTCAGACCTCTGTCCAAGGGGACCCGTAAAATCACGAAACGCCTCTCCTACTTCATATTCAGCTAATAGTTTAGTAGAGCCTCCTAGAGCCTGAAAAACAATTGTAACTGTGCCTTCTTCTCTGTCATAGTCACAAATAGTCAGCGGTATACGTTCACCCTTTTCATCTGCTATAAGTATGATAAACTGTCCCGGATAGCAATGAGCTGCCACCCTAGGAGCTTTAACATCCATAAGATATATGGAATTAGCAAGCTTAACTTTTTTCGTAATGGTATGTATATGGTTTTCTGTCATTAATTGAACCTCTTCTTCATTCACAATTAGCACTATGACATGCTTATTTAAATAGTATCGTGCATATATTTGCATAAAATAATACAAATTTCATTATAAGACAAATCAACAAAAAAAGCTAGTATATTTTCTGCAAGGCCATAAAAAGCCTATAATGTGCTATTGCAAAATGCAAACGATACCTGGTACCAATTAAAAAGGTACCAGGTACCGCTTACTAGGCACCCTTAATGTTATTGTGTAGCGCTCTTATGAATTCTTTATAATTATTGTGCTCAGCCTCTATATCAGCACCTATCCTTCCCAAGCGATCGCATCTGCATAGTAGTGCAATGTCATGAATGTTCGTCTCTTCAATCATTTTGGTCGGGTTACCAAAAGGCAGACCTTTTAGTACATAAAGCATATGCATATGATATTTGACCATATTACTAACTTTATCTATAAAATCGTTATCCTTAGTGTAAAACTCAAGGAATTTACTAGCTAATCTTGCCCCTACTATATCATGGTCATAGGAGGTTATTTTCCCTCTTCTTACCTTGGTCGTATCAGGTTTTCCTATGTCATGTAGAAGCGAAGCCCACATAAATACCTTACTGTCTCCACTATGATTCTTCACCTTAGCAGCTTCATCTACAACCATCATAGTATGGTTCCATACGTTTCCCTCAGGATGATATTTAGGAGACTGCTCAACATTTTTTAGTTCCTCTATCATACTTAAGGGGTGTTTCATAAGCTGCTTATCCAAGCTATTGAAATAATCTGAAGGAGATTTATCATTAATCAAATGACCTGTCATCTCATCAAAAGTAGCGTTTATCGTCTGATTTATCTTATTCATCTTATTATTCTTGGATTGGATTTGCCTTCTTTTTACCGGACTTTGCCTTTCCCTGTATTTCAGGAACAGGTTCTACAATGTTTTTTGGAATTCTCATTTTTTGATGTCCCTCGGTACCATGTGGCTCCCTTGGGTCCGGTCTTCTCATACCAGCCTTAGCCAACCAATTCACCTCCCGCTATACGTCATTGTGCTCAATGGATTGTCTTTTTGCATTTTTATTCTTCTGCATATTCTCCCTTGTAATCGGAGTTTGTCCTTTAGCTTTCTTAATTCTTGCCCTTTTATTGTCGGGTTGAGAGTCCTTAGGCATATATACCTCCTATCAACATATAATTATTTCTTATAAAAATAGTATACTCGATTCTACTCTTACTATCCTTTCAGAATTTTGGCAAACATGACTGTTAATTGTAGTATAGGAAAACCATGTAAAGCAGATACTATCTTCATGAAGAATAACTTTATGAAAAATTTTATGATATGTGGTCTATGTGGATGGTGTCTAGAATGTTTCTGGACAGGTTTAAGCTCTATCAGAAATTGGAGAAATAACGACAGAACCCTGTTATGTCGCACTTCTATATGGATGTTTCCCATATATGGAATGGCCACCTGCTTAAGTCCAATTTGCTCAAGGTTGGAAAAAAGAAGTGCTCTACTTAGAGGAGGTGTATATGCAACTTTAATATATTTGACAGAGTACTCCACCGGAGTCCTTTTGAAAAAATACAGAGCCTGTCCTTGGGATTATAGCAAAGCGAGATATAATATTAAGGGAGTGATAAGGTTTGACTATGCTCCTGCCTGGTTCTTCACAGGACTTATATTTGAAAAAATACTAAAAAGAAAAAACCAATATGACTCCGCCCGGTCTTGAAAGAGCCTGTAATAAGATGTATACTCATGGTAGCAGGTACCATTGTTATAAAACAGAAGGTGAGCATATGCAGGTTAAAAACACAAAACAAAGGAAGCATATAATATCCATATTAAAAGACTCCAACCGTCCTATGTCTATTAACGAAATTTATGATGCGATAATTTATGAACTTCCGCGAATAGCAAAGTCAACTATATATAGAAATATAGACCAATTATTTGAACAGAACCTTATTGAAAAACATCACTTTAATGATAACGAAATATTCTATCTATATAAGGAAAGCAAGGATGAGCATACTCACTTTATAATATGTGACGAATGCAAATGCACCTATAGTCTTCCTTCCTGCCCTATACGAGAAATCGAGGATTATATAGAGGCAGAGGGTTTTATCATAAAGAATCATCAAATTCAAATAACAGGCATATGTAAAAAATGTGCATATAATCATTTGAAAGAATAATAGTTCATATAATAACATAAATCCTTCCGAGCAAATTACGTCGGAAGGATTTTTTCTTTCCCAAAAATGTTTACGGTAATGTTGTTCCACCATTCATACCACCTGTTGTTCCGCCTGTAGTACCACCATTTGTACTTCCAGTTGTTCCGTTGGTACCGCCGGTTGTTCCGTTATTATCACCTCCGGTCGTTCCGTTAGTTGTTCCGTTAGTTGTTCCATTAGTTGTTCCGTTAGTATTGTCTCCGGCTGTTCCGTTAGTATTTCCTTCAGTTGTGCTGTTATTCAAGCCTGCATTATCATCTGTATCCTCAATATCATAATCAGGATCAGTAATATCTCCGTCATCTGCAGCACATGCTGTAAATGAAATCATAATAACACAGCATAAGGCTATGAATATGCTTAGTCTTTTTTTCATGGATACTCCTCCTACATATTTTTATTTCGATTTACTCGCTTAGTATCCCACGCATAAAATGATTTATACATAATGAAATTCATTCATATCCTTTCTGAATCTAATTGGAAGGTTATTTCTTTGAAGCTTCGGATTAATTCGCTCCTTGATAGCAATACTACTAAAAAATATTTTCCATAAATTCTCATATTCATCATCTACTATTACATCATATCCGGTTGAATCCATATCAGGAAACTCTGCAATAATCCATGGTTTTCCAGGTAAATGTAAGGAGCAGATATCCCTGTTACTGTCAAAGATTACAAATCGTTCATTAGGAAGTCTGTCAGCAAAATGAGGAGTCACCAGTGAAATCACATTATTCTTTGGATGGATAGTCGATGTTAATATACCATTTTCCTGTTCTGAGAATCGAATAAAGCCTAGCAGATGATGAGCTTCACCATTTACATAACGGTTAAGTATAAAGATTCGATTTACAACCTCATTGCTTAAGTGCCCAACAATCCTGCTTCCTATATGGAATCCAAGAATCAAAAATCTATAAATCAAATCACCTTTACCCTTATAATCAGACAGTGCAACACGACATACCATTTCATAAGCTTCCAGTGAAATTTTAGATTTAATGGAACGAGAAACCTTAACTGCCTGTTCTAAATTAGTTTCAACTAGAATATACTCGGAAAATAATTCAATATTATTATAATTATTCTTCTCACATTGCTCTTCAATCTTTATATTAGCATGTCCGTATCCTGAGCTCCAAGCCTGGTAAATCGCGGTAAAGATACCGTCAATACTATTCTCACATTGGAAAATTTTAAAATTATTCATAACGCTTCTCCTTTTTTACAAAAGACTTATGTGTGAACCTCTTAGACTAAAGTTGCAAGAATGCACGGCAACTAATTCACATTTGTTCCTTAAGCATGAGAAAATTGTTGTAGAATATGTCTGTCATCTGTCTGAAATCTTCTATCATCGAATAAGGATAACTGCTTATAGGTAATATCCTTCTCGATTCCAAAGGGAAGTCTGTCCTTAACCGCTAGCAGTTCTCTTGTGATAAAGTCCTCATTTAGCTTAATCGGGTACATCATCCTGCCATTGCATGTAATAAAATATACCGCTCTCTTAAGCACAATACCCATTGCCTTTAAATCCTTAAAATCAAGAACTGCACTCTTCCTGGCAGCGGTAATTCTCCTAGCAGAATTTACTCCAATACCGGGAACTCTAAGTAGGGTATAATAATCCGCCTTATTTACCTCCACCGGAAATTGCTCCAAATTCTTAAGAGCCCAATCGCATTTCGGGTCAAGTAGTACATTGAAATTGGGATTCTTCTCATTAAGAAGCTCGGTCATCTTAAAGCCATAGAACCTCAATAGCCAATCTGCCTGATACAAGCGATGCTCCCGAAGTAAAGGAGGACCACTTACTGTAGAGGGCAGATTACTGTCATCATTAACATTAACAAAAGCAGAATAGAATACACGCTTTAGATCAAAATTATCATATAAGGTCTCTGATACCGACATGATATTATAATCGCTTTCATTGGTGGCACCTATAATCATCTGTGTGCTTTGTCCTGCAGGAACATATCTGCTTCGTCCCTTCGGTGATTTTCTGTATGGAATGATTTTATTTGTATTAGGCAGATCGACATTTAAGTCAATCTCACTCTGATCAATAACGTAATCCTTAACCTTATGTGGTTCTTTATTATAACTATTAATAACTTTGTTATATACCGAATCGTTGTAGTTGGAATTACCGTCTTTTAAAAGCAAGTTCTTAACCTGATTTCTATCCTGTTGCTTCCCTTCATAAATGCCAAGATATTCATTATTACTTTCTCTTCTAAGTTGGATCTGACGCATGGGCTTAAGAATGTTCTTTCTACTCTTATGAGGTGCCAGCTGCTTAAGACTGCTTGCTGTGGGAAGCTCCAGATTGACACTCATCCTATCCGCATACCAGCCTATAGCTTCCACTAAGACAGGATCTGTACCGGGAATTGCCTTACAATGAATGTATCCATTAAAATGATATTCCTCCCTAAGCATTCTCAAAGCATCAAAAATTAGCTCCATCGTATGGTTAGGACTTACCATGATTCCGGAGCTTAAAAATAACCCCTCAATATAATTCCTCCTGTAAAATTCCATAGTAAGCTCACAGACCTCTGCAGGAGTAAAGGAGGCCCGCACTACATCATTGGAGGAACGGTTAATACAGTATTTGCAATCGAATATACATTCATTGGTAAAAAGAATCTTGAGTAGTGAAATACATCTACCGTCAGCAGAAAAGGTATGACAAATACCGCAGGCTAGACTATTACCGATACCTGATCCATTCCCCTTACGGTCCACACCGCTTGAGGTACAGGCTACGTCGAACTTCGCTGCATCGGATAAAATCTCTAGTTTCCTTTGGATTGACATACCTTCTTGAATAATCATCTTGTTCCTCCAGTTTCCAAACGTTTGTTCTGATAAAATTATATCAAACCAGAGGAATTAAGTCAATAACTTTTCGAACAATTGTTCTTAATG
>CAZDWP010000128.1:0-5980 GCA_964508985.1 uncultured Herbinix sp.
AAAAATAACTTTTAATTCTAAAAGCCTGATTATCAGGCTTTTTATTTATTAAATATAAGGGACTGCTACAAAACAACATGTATGATGTTTTGTAGCAGTCCCTTATTCTTTACTTATCTTCACTACCTTGTCCATAGTAAGCATTTGCTCCATGCTTTCTATAGTAATGCTTGTTAAGTAAAAATTGTGATACTCGTTTTACCTTTGGATTTAATGTCATCGTCTTATATGCCATCTCAGCAACCTTCTCCAGTACAACAGCATTATAAACAGCTCCTGCAGGTGTCTTACCCCAGGTAAAAGGTCCATGATTTTTTACAACAATACCAGGAACTTCCATGGGATTTTTATCACCAATAGTTTCTATGATTACTTTGCCTGTATGTAGCTCATAATCATTTTCAATCTCGGCTTCACTCAGCTCGCGTGTACATAAAACATCACCGAAAAAATAGTCGGCATGAGTTGTTCCAAAAGCAGGTATATCCATACCGGCTTGTGCAAAGGCCACTGCCCAAGTAGAATGTGTATGAACTATACCGCCGATTTCAGGATATTTTTTAAAAAGCTCAATATGTGTTGCGGTATCAGAAGACGGTTTATACTTTCCTTCAATGACCTTACCGTTAAAATCTACAACAACCATGTCATCGGCTTTCATATCATCATAGTCAACACCACTTGGCTTAATAACTATCAATTTCTTTTCTCTGTCAATCCCACTAACATTGCCCCATGTATATATTATTAAGCCCTTTTCCTTAAGTTCCATGTTAGCCCTAAATACTTCTTCCTTTAATCTATCTAACACAATAAGCCTCCATTCTTTGCTCTTATATTACTTTTCTTCTAGATCTTCTTCTGAGAACACTTCATCAATAGGAGCCCCCGGTGCTACCATTGGCCATACCTTCTCATCACTATCAATTACACAATCAATCAGGACCGGCTCATTAGCGGCAAGTGCTAATTTCAATACTTCCTCTACTTCCTGGGTCTTAGTAATTCTGTAAGCCTTCGCGCCCATGGCTTCAGCTAACTTAACAAAATCAACCTTGTCAGTCAGATTAGTGTGAGAGTATCTTTTTCCGTAGAACAATGTTTGCCATTGACGTACCATTCCTAGTACATGGTTATTTAAAATAATTTCGATTATAGGAATATTATAACGAGTTGCAGTAGCAATCTCATTCATATTCATTCTAAAACATCCGTCTCCTGCAATGTTAACAACGGTTGCATCAGGCATACCTACTTTGGCACCTATACTGGCGCCCAAGCCATACCCCATAGTTCCGGAGCCACCGGAAGTCAAAAATGTTCTGGGTGATGTGTATTTATAATATTGTGATGCCCACATCTGATGCTGACCTACCTCTGTCGCTATAATAGCCTTTCCCTCGGTAAGCTCATATAGCTTCTCTAATACATAAGGCCCTGTAAGAATATCTTTTCTGTAATTTAAGGGGAATTTATTATTTAGCTCAATAATATGATTAAGCCATTCCTTATGCTCCAGTTGCTTTAGCTTTTTATTCAGTCTTTTTAATACCTCTTTGATATCTCCAATTACAGACTGATTAGTTTGAACATTCTTGTTGATTTCCGCTGGATCAACATCAATTTGAAGTATCTTTGCCTTACGGGCAAATTTGCTAGCATTTCCAGTAACTCTATCGGAGAATCTCGCACCAATAGTTATCAGCAAATCACATTGTGTAATGCCAAGATTCGAGGCCTTTGATCCATGCATACCAACCATGCCAGTATATCTTATATTGGTACCATCAAACGCGCCCTTTCCCATAAGTGTATCAGCTACAGGTGCATCCACCTTATCTACGAACTCTTTTACCTCATCAAAAGCATCCGATATTACAGCGCCGCCTCCGATAAATACAAAGGGCTTTTTTGACTTATTGATCATATCAATGGCCTTTTGTAAGTCTTCCTCGGTTATATTCTCAATACTGCGCTCTATAGGTTGAATCTCAACCCTTTTGTATTCTGTTACTGTTGTTGGTGCCGTAACATCCTTGGTAATATCCACAAGGACAGGACCCGGTCTTCCACTCTTAGCGATCTTAAATGCTCTTCTTAATGTGTCTGCAAGATTGGTAACGTCCTTAACAATAAAATTATGCTTAGTTATGGGCATGGTAACACCAGCTATATCAACCTCTTGAAATGAGTCTCTTCCAAGATAATTTCTAGCTACGTTGGCTGTTATAGCGACCATAGGTACGCTATCCATATAAGCAGTCGCAATACCTGTTACAAGGTTTGTAGCCCCAGGGCCGGATGTAGCCATACATACTCCTACCTTGCCGGTTGCTCTTGCATATCCGTCTGCAGCATGAGAAGCACCCTGCTCATGAGATGTAAGTATATGCCTTATCTCGTCGCTGTGCTTATATAGCTCGTCATAAATATTTAGTATGGCACCGCCCGGATAACCGAATACGGTGTCAACTCCCTGCTCTTTTAAGCATTCTATAACAATCTGAGAACCTGTTAATTCCATATATACACCTCCATTATTCTATCTTAGGAACCTCTAGGATAGCACCGCGATTGCCTGATGTAACCATCGCCGTATATCTTGCAAGATATCCTGTTGTAATCTTAGGTTTACGTGGTTGCCATTTTGCTCTTCTGGCCTCTAATTCTACATCGGAAACCAAGAAATTAAGCGAATTATTATTTATATCAATACTGATTATATCTCCTTCTTCTACAAGGGCTATATTACCACCTACTGCCGCCTCGGGTGATACATGGCCTATACATGCTCCTCTGGAAGCACCAGAAAAACGGCCATCTGTTATTAATGCTACACTTGATCCAAGTCCCATACCCATAATCGCACTGGTTGGATTAAGCATTTCTCTCATACCGGGTCCGCCCTTAGGTCCTTCGTATCTAATAACCACCACATCGCCGGCATTAATTTTCTTGCCAAGGATTGCTTCTATTGCATCCTCTTCACAGTCGAATACTCTGGCGGGTCCTTCATGCTTTAGCATCTCCGGTGCAACCGCTGAGCGCTTGACCACGCCGGAATCCGGAGCCAGATTACCCTTAACCACCGCTATTCCGCCTGTCTGACTATAAGGATTTTCGATAGGTCTAATTACATCGTGATCAAAATTAGTACAGTTTTTAATATTCTCTTCCACTGTATGTCCTGTTGCTGTTATTAAATCAGTATTTAATAACCCCTTCTTATTAAGCTCATTCATGACCGCATATACACCGCCTGCTTCATGGAGATCCTCCATATAGGTGGGTCCTGCTGGTGCCAGATGGCAAAGGTTAGGTGTCTTTGCACTAATGTCATTTGCTATATCTATATTAAGTTCAAATCCAACCTCATGGGCTATAGCAGGAAGATGCAGCATGGTATTGGTGGAGCAGCCAAGCGCCATATCTACAGTCAGAGCGTTGAGGAAGGCTTCCTTAGTCATAATATCACGAGGACGGATATCCTTTTCAAGAAGCTCCATAATCTTCATGCCAGCATGCTTTGCGAGACGAATTCTCTCAGAATATGCTGCGGGTATGGTACCGTTACCCTTAAGTCCCATACCGATTGCCTCTGTAAGGCAGTTCATGGAGTTAGCTGTATACATACCTGAGCAGGATCCACAGGATGCACATATCTTGTTCTCGTATTCCTCTACTTCATCCTCTGTCATCTTACCGGCACTATATGCACCTACTGCTTCAAATATACTGGAGAGACTGTGCTTCTGGCCCTTAACTTTACCTGCGAGCATAGGTCCGCCACTGACAAATATAGTTGGAACATTGAGCCTTGCTGCGGCCATAAGGAGGCCGGGTACATTCTTATCGCAATTTGGAATCATAACTAGGGCATCAAATTGATGGGCCATAGCTACGCTTTCCGTAGAATCGGCTATTAAATCTCTTGTTGCTAGAGAATATTTCATGCCCTGATGTCCCATGGCGATTCCGTCACAGACAGCTATGGCAGGAAATACTGCAGGGGTTCCACCAGCAAGAGCTACTCCAAGCTTGACCGCATCTGCGATTTTATCTAGATTCATATGTCCGGGAACAATCTCATTATGCGAACTTACAATACCTATAATTGGTCTATGTAATTCCTCTTTTGTATATCCCAAAGCATTAAATAAAGATCTATGGGGTGCCTGTTGAATTCCTTTTTTAACTGAATCGCTTCTCATAATAATCCTCCATTCTTATAAAAACAGTGAATTTGGGCATTAGCCTAAATTAATATTTATGCATTACTTACATATCTGTAAGTTATTGTCGGTTTAAAGTAGTACAGTATATAATAAAGGATATTGCTAAAAAAATCAATGATTAAATTTTATTTTTTTAAATGCTTTCCATCATATGTTAATTTTTATACAATCAATAATATGTATTGCTTAGAAACTATATAAATGTTATTATTTTAATGATGTAATATATAAATATTCATTATATGCTCCAGGAGGCGCAATTATGACAATTACTTTATCTGAGTTTCTTAATTCTCTATCTAACCCTGCATTATTGATTACTGTCGTGTTAATTTTGGGAGTAATTTTAGTAAATGGTTGGACTGATGCTCCCAATGCAATTGCAACCTGTGTATCTACCAGGGCTATTTCCGCAAAAAATGCAATTATTATGGCTGCTATCTTCAACTTCCTCGGAGTCTTACTAATGACCATGGTTAATAAGGCAGTTGCAGAAACAATATCAAAAATGGTTTACTTTGGTGAAAGCAAAAATGCCTTAATAGCTCTTTGTGCAGCTTTATTTGCTATAGTTGTTTGGGCCACTGCAGCTTGGGCTTTTGGAATACCCACAAGCGAATCCCATGCACTTATAGCTGGTGTAACCGGTGCTGCTCTTGCACTTCAAGGCGGTAAGGGTATAAATGGCGGTGAATGGATTAATGTCGTATATGGTCTGTTCATGTCAACCATTCTTGGTTTTGGGTTAGGCTTTGTGGTCACAAGATTTATAGGTTATCTATGTAAGGATATGGATAAAAGAGAGACCACTAAGTTTTTCAAGAATGCCCAGGTAGCCGGAGGTGCAGCCATGGCATTCATGCATGGCGCTCAGGACGGACAGAAATTTATGGGTATTTTTATGCTAGGGATAGTCTTATCAGGTGGGTCGGGAAATGCTGCCGAATTAGAGATTCCCATTTGGCTTATGGTTCTATGCTCTCTTGTTATGGCATTGGGGACATCAATCGGAGGATATCGCATAATAAAAACCGTCGGAATGGGAATGGTAAAGCTGGATGCTTTTCAGGGCTTTTCAGCTGATATTGCTGCGGCTACAAGCTTACTAGCTGCTTCACTTGCCGGAATGCCTGTCAGTACGACACATACTAAGACAACTGCCATTATGGGTGTTGGAGCCTCAAAACGAATTTCAAGTGTCAACTGGAGTGTTGTAAAGGAAATGGTTATTGCTTGGATATTAACCTTCCCCGGTTGTGGTTTACTGGGATTTTTAATGGCTCATCTATTTATGAAGATTTTTTAACTTATTTTATTTTTATTTAACATAATAAAGAGCAGTCTGTTCATCTTACATAAAATAAATCAATACAATTCGGAAGGAAGTAAAAATTATGAAAAAAAAGCACGGCTTTAATTATTTTGAAGCATTTGTAGACTTATCAAAATACTCCTTAACATCGGCTGAAAATCTGCATAAAACATTAGCAGATTTTAAACCATCCGAATTATCGCTTAAGGTAAAAGAGATGCATGAGATTGAACATAATGCAGATTTAGCAAAGCATGTAATTATGAATCATCTCGTAAAAGAATTTCTACCTCCGATTGAACGTGAAGATATCACCTCTCTATCTCAGGAAATTGATGATGTTACAGATTCAGTAGAGGATGTTCTGTTGTATCTATCTATGTTTAATATTAAGAGTATTAAACCGGAAGTACTTAAATTTACCGAACTAATC
>CAZDWP010000129.1:0-5893 GCA_964508985.1 uncultured Herbinix sp.
ATTGGAACAGGAATTGCTGGTTATTCAATTAAAAATGAATGGGGCTCATATGTTATTCTAGCCAGCCTTATATATATTCAATTTTTTATAACTATAGTTGGTAGACTCAAGCTGGAATTAGTGAAGCCGTATATTTATATGGTACCTGAGCCTTCATTTAAAAAATTAGTTGCAGCAAGTGTTTCATCCTTATTGAAGCCTTGTGTAGATTCAATCTTTATATTTGGAGCTCTAGCTTTAGTTGGAGGAGCAAGTATATTGGAGTGTATCTTCATGGCAATTGCTTATAGTAGCTCAGGGGCATTGTTTTTGGGACTTACTCTAGTATATCAAAGGGTATTGGGTGGACAGCCAAATAAATTTGCCCAAGTATTTATTGGAATTTTTCTGATGATATCTTTAATCGCACCGGCTGTAGTTGTTTCTATACTTATATCATTATTTATATTACCGGAGTCTCTACAATTCTTATCGACTCTACCATATTCAATAATGAGTCTATTAGCTGCAGCAATAATGTTCTTTGCATGTAGGAACATCTTAGATAATGCAGAAGCATCACAAGGAATGTAAGACAGAATAAACAACAGAAAGGAAGATCAATATGGAACAGAATTTAATGGGCACTGATGTTGTTACACAGATAGGTATTCTATGTCATGATATTGACAAAACCGCACAGGAGTATGCTGATTTATTTGGTGTTAATAAGCCTGAGATTGTCATGACAGGTACACAGGACATTGCTAATACAAAGTATCTTGGTGAGCCTACACCAGCACGGACTAAACAGGCCTTCTTTCATGTGGGACCAAATCTTGATATAGAGCTTCTTGAACCGGATCATGAGCCCAGCACCTGGAGGCATGATCTTGATACTTATGGGGAAGGAATCCATCATATAGCATTTGTAATTAATGGTATGAAGAAAATTGTTGAGAAATTTGAACGAAATGGTATGAAGGAAATTCAAAAGGGTGAATGGATTGGTGGACGCTATTCATATATTGATGCAAAAGATAAACTGAAACTAACCTTAGAGCTACTGGAGATTGATAATTAATCTGATATATATGAAAGCACAAATAAGTAAAATGATATGGGAACAAATAAACTTAAAAGATGACTGATTATGGAGGTATATACATGAGAAAGGTTAAGGTCGGTATAGTTGGCTGTGGAGTTATAAGTAATACCTATATATCAAATATTCAATCAATGTTTAAATGGTTGGATATCACTGCGTGTTCGGCTTTTCATTTAGAAAATGCAAAAAAAACAGCTAATAGGTATGGTATTCCTAAAGCAAGTAGTACAGAGGAATTACTGGCTGATTCTGAAATTGAAATTGTCATAAATCTAACTACTCCGGCTGTACACACCGAGATAAATAAGCAAATATTAAATGCCGGAAAACATCTGTATTGTGAGAAGCCATTTACCTTAACCCTTAATGAAGCAAAGGAAGTTCTTGAACTGGCAAAAAGCAAGGGGTTAATGGTGGGAGCAGCA
This sequence comes from uncultured Herbinix sp., assembly GCA_964508985.1. GTDB lineage: Bacteria > Bacillota > Clostridia > Lachnospirales > Lachnospiraceae > Mobilitalea. The sequence goes on from CAZDWP010000129.1 coordinate 1,513, forward strand.
CCAGAAACATTTCTTGGAGCAGGTCTACAGACTTGTAGAAAGATAATCGATGATGGATGGATCGGAACGCCCATATCTGCAACCGCCAATATGATTTCCTTTGGTGTTGAGACATGGCATGCCAATCCAGATTTCTATTATAAAGAGGGAGCAGGTCCGATGCTTGATATGGGCCCTTATTACCTTACAGCACTTGTATCCTTACTTGGGCCTATTAGTAGAACATCGTGTTTCTCAAGAATAGGAAATGAAAGCAGAAAAATATACAGCATGCCTCATAGAGGAAGGAACATCGAGGTAGAGGTCCCGACTACCTATAACGGTATCATGGAATTTACTAGTGGTGTTAGTGCTAACATTAATATGACATTTGACGTATGGATGTCAAGTTTGCCAAAGCTAGAGATATATGGATCCGAAGGGACACTTTTAATACCTGATCCAAATCATTTTGGCGGTAAAATCAAGATGTTTCGTAAGGAAAAGGTACTAGACTCTCTAGATACCTATGAAGAAAATAAAGAGCCTTATTCCACCAATTATGAAGACCTTCAGGAAATACCACAGGTATACCAACAGCCTATGGAATATATACGAGGGCTTGGAGTTCTTGATATGGCCTATGCCCTTGTATATGGAAGAAAGCATAGAACTAATGAAGAGCTAATATATCATGTAACCGAGGCTATGCTTAGCTTCGATGAGTCTGTCAGAACAGGTAAGATATATAATATGACATCCACCTGCGATAGACCTGAGCCTATGCCAAGGGGTTACGATATAGGAGAGTTTGATAGATAAGTATATCCCAAAAGCTTAAAGGAATGGTGAAAATATGAATATACAGATATTTGGCAAAAAGAAATGCTTTAACACTAAGAAAGCAGAGAGATATTTTAAAGAAAGAGCTATTAAATATCAATTTGTTGATTTGCTAGATAAAGGAATTAGTAAGGGTGAATTTGAGAATATTAAGAAGGCCGTTGGCGGATTAGATAACATGCTTGATGAGAACTGTAAGGATAAGAATTTAATGACATTGTTTAATTATCTATCAGATGAGGATAAAGAAGATAAAATGCTGGAAAACCCCATACTTCTTAAAACACCCATTGTTCGTAATGGAAAGCAGGCAACAGTAGGTGTTGATGTTGAGATTTGGAAGGATTGGGAATAAAATAAGGAGATCATTATGAATCGAAAGAGAAAAGCTATTATTGCTGCTAATGAGATATCAGAGTTAAAGACCTATAGCTTAGGAGGCTATCCGCAAAAGGTTCTTATCGATGGAAGGAAAAGAACAAATCCAATTGTAATATTTCTTCATGGTGGACCGGGCTCACCTATTCCATTTAATGTGGGCTGCCGTGGCTTATTTCCTGAAATAACCGACCAGGTTACAATGGTCTATTGGGATCAGCTTGGTTGTGGAATTAATAATCATGTGATAGACGAAACCTTTACCATTGATAGCTTTGTAAATATGACTATTGACCTTATCAAGCACATAAGAAATGATTTTCCAGATAACAAAATAAATATATTTGGAGTATCATGGGGAAGTATATTAGCTGCGAAAGTAGCTAGGGCAATACCCGAGCTAATACATAAAATAGTCGTATATGGACAGGTGTTAAAGCAGATTCCGTTTAATAATGATGTTTTCGAGACTTTAGAAAAGTCAAAGATACCAATCAAATACAAAGAGAAGCTTTCTCATATGAAACAGTCCTCATCACATAATATGAATGACATAAAAACAATTGTAAAATGGATAAACAAATATACCGAAGGGTATCAATCTAAAGAAGGAGGAAAAGCTTCGCTTGGACCAATAATCCGAGGAATGATATCCAGTCCAGATTATACATTGAAGGATTTTAAGGCTGTTGTGATAAATGCTTACAGAAAGAATGAAACACTACTAAAAGAATTAACTACAATAGACCTCTCAGAAATACTGAAGGAAATAGAACTACCATATTTTATTATTCAAGGGAGTACAGATATTGTGACATCAACCAAAATGATTTCAGAATATTTGGAAACAGTACAAAATGAAAACTTGCATTTCCAGTTGGTAACACCCAGTGGTCACATGCCAAATGCTATAAGTATGGACGTTATAATTAATACTGGATTTGGATTCTTGAAAGAGGAGGGCTTATGCAAGGATACAACTGTATAATGGTATATAATTATCTTGGCGATAAGCTACTATTTTGCAAGAGAATTAAGAATCCTTATAAAGGATTATATAATCTAGTTGGTGGAAAAATTGAAATAAATGAGGATGGATTTACAGCTGCTTATAGAGAGTTAAATGAAGAAACCGGAATAAAATCAAGTGATATCATACTTCATCACATGATGGATTTCACATATTATAATCAAAACTGTTATGTTGAGGTATATGTAGGCAAGCTGAATGGAGACATTGAATTATACGAGGAAACGCATCCCCTGGAGTGGCTGTCTGTTGATGAGGATTATTTTGATTCTGGTAAATTCGCCGGTGAAGGTAATATTGGACATATGGTCGAACAGGTGAATATTTACGGAATGGGAGAGAAGCGGCCAGAGATAGGTGGGCATAGAACCATTATAAAGTCTATAAGTCAGAATACATTGATAAAAAAGGATTTGTTGGATAATATTAACAAAATACATACAACGGCTTTAGGTGCAGAACGTATCAAGAAAAATTTATCCTTGGATATTGATGAAGATGTAGTCGAGTGGTGTAAATTTAAAATCAGTAACTCAGATGATATCAAAAGAAAAGGTAAGAACTGGTATGTGAAATGTGATGATTTTACATTAACAATCAACGCATATAGCTACACAATTATAACAGCTCATAGGAACAAAAATTGATCGAAGGTAGGCTGAATAGTGAACATAAATTTTATTGTGTTGTAAGTAATATTAAAGCATTATAATTATATGACAGTCTATGTTTTCGAGAAGTTTACACTGTTGAATATGCAGTAAAAAATATTGCTAAGGGAATCTAAAACAAAAAACAAGGAGTATGAGAATGAGAGAGATTATAAGAACGGAAATAGACAATGAATGGGCACACTCTGCGATTGTTGAGGCAGGAAATTATGTTTATATCAGCTATTGTATGAAGAATGAGGGCCAATCAATCGAAAAACAAATAAATGGTGCATTTGATGTTTTAAGCGAAAGACTTGAAAAGATAGGCTTGTCATTGAAATATGTAGTGCAAATGGATTGCTTATTTAGAGATATTAAAGATTTATCTTTTTTAGGAGAAATAATTAAGGAAAGATTTGAAGGAAAATATCCTGCAAGAAAGGCTTATGAAACAAAGTTTATTAGAGATGGAATTGACTTTCAAGTTGATGCAATAGCTTTCAGAGAAAATCTATAAAATTAATTTTGTAGGAGTATAAATAAAAAAGAAATGGGAGATTAAAATGGGAAATGTATTTATTGGATTTATTTTAGTGTTTCTGGACTTTAATCTAGATATTGGTAGCTCTAGGATTGGGCTAATTCCAGATTTTATTGGCTATATTTATATATTAAAGGGCTTGGAACAATTGGACGGAGAAAGTACGTTTTTTATGAAGGTTAAACCATTTGTAACAGGTATGGCAGTTTATAGTGGCATTCTGTATATAATGGATTTGTTTGGTGTTTCTGTGTCATTAGGATTATTTACTTATGTTCTTGCATTCGTTTCAATCGCAATCTCTCTGTACATTTCATATAATATCGTTATGGGTGTTATAGATATGGAGAGAAAATATAATACAACCTTGAATGGAGAAAGACTTAAATCTACATGGACGCTTCTTGCGGTTTTCAATCTTTTGACTATAGTATCGTTGTTGATTCCACTATTAACAATAATAAGTATTATTCTATCATTTATCGCGACCATTATATTCCTTGTTGATTTTAATAATTCTAAGAAACTGTATTATAATACAGTAATCAAATAATTTTGAATAAATTGAAAATGAGAAAGCATATATCTACTGTATTTCATCTTATGAATAGTGCTTTAATTTAATAGCATCAAGGTAAAACTTGTGGTAAAGTATATCTATATTATCTGATGCTCCTTATTATGTAAGGTTATTATTGGACAATATGGTTTTACTAATTTATTGATTTAAGATATAGATTGAATTGAGAAAGGAAGTGTTCTATGAAAAAAACATATAGTAAAAAAGAACGACAGACTAGAAAGTTTATTAGAAAAGTGATTATTTCATTTCTTGTTATAGTTATTATGATTATTTTAGCTGTTGTAATAAATAATTCAATAGCTGGCGAAAGAGTATATACAGCAGAAGAGATGTTACATGATCATGATGGTGATGGAATACCGGATCATTGATTA
>CAZDWP010000130.1:0-5880 GCA_964508985.1 uncultured Herbinix sp.
TGCTCCTTTATTTCACTCATTCTATCTACCCCATATAGCCGAATCAATAAACCTATCTATAGCTTCCTTTAGACATGTCCGTCTTCTGGGCAATTGAATTCTTGAACTGCCCCTACTAGTCGGATGTTGTTTTCATTTAGATAGTTTATAGGAGGGTTGGCATTGTCTATCACCTCAAAACCGGCAAGGTAAAGTCCTTTTGAGAAATTATCCTCCCAAGGATAAAAGGACCTTGAGAAATCAGTCATATCACTCCATACTCCAAGTATGTTGCCGTCTTGGTCCTTCTTAGCTAATGAGGACACTTCATTAAAATGTGAATTATCGCCCTCCCATAATCTTTGAATAAAGCCATCACCATCGTTTGTCGAGCCTTCTTTACCAATAACGGAAAATGTTTCTTTAATGCATGTGTTAATCTCCATCATAGCTCTCCCTTCATGCTAACTAATAACTTACACAAGATACATATATTTGATTTACTTATCTAAAATCCTTCTCTTTTCTAAGAACTCTCTTACTCTATTAATTTCCACATATCCTCATACTCACCGTTAGGGAATATTCCTTGAACCCGTTTCATTTCATCCGCTGAAAGAAATCTTTTAATATATTTATTATAATGTCCGGTTGTTATATTAAAATCATGTTCTATTCCAATTCATGTACTGTATTCTTATTCGGTCTGGAGCCATCCATAGTGACAGCTCGGATTCTATCATCTTTTATGGCCTTATTCATAATTAAATCCATCATTTTAGTTTCTGTACGCAAATTAACACCCCCATTAATGATTCTCCTCCATGCAAACTCAGTAACCCAATTATCATTACTGCTCCAGATACTGCCCCACAAACTTCTTGCTTTCTTGCAATACCACCACCAAACCCACTTCCTATTTTTAAGGCCGTTTCTTTATCAAGCCCTAGTAAATCAGAAAAAGAAGCAAATACAGCCTGAGAGCATAAAAATCCTTTATTGAATAACTCTTCAGCAAATAATACTCTTTTACTCATTCCATTCTCCCCCATATACCTGTATACCTTCGGTTTCAAGAATGCTAAGCATTCTTATACATATCATATATTACATATCCAGAAATACCTTCTAGAGAACCAGGATAAGTTTCTTGATACATCATACATTTTGGTTCTTGCATAGGATACCCACTGGTCGGATAAATATTGTACTTTGATGAGGTTTCAAAACCAAGTGTGTTATAAAATGCAGGATTCCCTTCAACCTGAATTCCTTTATACCCTTTCTCCTTAACCTTAGCAATACTCAATTTAATCATCGTAGTCCCAATGCCTTGTTTCAAATAATCCGCATGTACTGATACAGGTGCAAGCATTACTGTAGCTGGCTTTATTATACTTTTATCATAATCTGCCACATCCTTAGATGCCGATAGTGGGAAATGTGAGAACATAACATGTCCGACTATCTTCCCACCAATCTCTGCTATAAATGAAAGCTCCGGTATATAATATTTTCCTGCCCGTATTTCATTAATTAATGCTACTTCTCCAGTTCCATCAGAATAATCTGTTCCTTCTGAAAAAGAACGAATTACTAGTTCATTTATTTCATCAAAATCCTTTTCAACTTCTGGTCTTATAATAATATCTGTTCTCATTTTCTTATCTCTCCATCTTCAATTTTATCTAATAAGCTTCCTTTTAAAAAGCTCCATCTAATACTTCATTTAGAAAATCATCATTACTCAAATCATCTTGATTATTCAACTAATAAATATTTGTCTCCTTTTATTAATATTGCTTGATTATTTGTTAATTCAATATGAGGACATAATGATGTATCTATTTTACCAGCTTTTGATCCTTCTAACACATGGACGTTTAACGTACAATTAATAAGTTGCAAATTATTAAGAAGATTATTAGTCGCAACTATACTACCAGCACTAACACCAACATATACTCCGCTATTATCGATAAATTGTTTTAGAGCTATATTGAATTGCGTTTCATTAATCCTGCTTAATAGGTATTCCGGATCTCCTCCGCAAAAATAGATAGTATCAAATTTACACAGTTCTTCATACTTCATTCCGTAATGAAGATCAAACACTTCAATATTCTTTGACAAAACACCTGCATTCAATAAATCATTCAAGCATTCATGCAAAACAAGTATTGCATCCGGATTTATTGCCGCCGTAGGTATAAAGAGAGCTTTTATTTCTTCTGGTTTTTTATCAACCAGTTCAAGGAATATTCTTTCAATATTTTTATTTTCAAAACCTGCCGATGTTAATAATATTTTTCTCATATGTTCTCCTCAACGTTAATTATTTTTTGGGTTCCAAATTAACCTTCCTATCCTCTTGTAATCAACTAATACCCTATTCTTTATTAATCAAAAAAAATTGAATCATGCCCGCTACTTTCTCAGTTCTTACTATTTCAAAGTAATCCTTAATTAAGTCATTAAATTCTTTATCTGAAATATTAAATCTATCAGGTCTTCCCATATACTCTTCAACAAGTTTGGTAATTCCAAAGACCGGACTATACAGATTGGGGATGTCTAAAACAAATCTACCTTTAGGCTTTATTATTCTATGTGCTTCTTTGATTACCTCTCTAACAAAATCTATCTCAAAATATTCGAGAATACCAATACAAGTAGCTATATCAAAATAATCTTCCTCAAAAGGAGTATCATGTATACTAGCACAATATAAAGAACCAATTATCAATTCATTCTTTTCAACAAATTCCTCTAATAACTGAATTGTCTTACTACTGATATCAAGCCCATGATAAATGGATTCCCATTTATCATAATCATTAAACATAAGGTTCAAACAGCATCCTAAATCAATGAACTTCATATCAGTTTTTGGAGCTAAATATTCCTTGATTTCTTTACGTTTGCTATCAGATAAACATCCATCTTTCATTAACTTCGCAAATTCTGGGTAATCCTGATGGCTAGTTATATAAGAGGGTAAGTTGTCATATAAGTTAATTCCCTTTCTCCCATAGTCAACACCCTTATCATATGATTGGGCTATCATTTCTAACTGCTTGTTCATTTAATATCCTCCAATTAATTTAGATAACATTTTGTATCTGAGACCTTCTTGTCGGATAATTCATTACCAAAACTTCTTTACAAGTTTAGGGAACATTCTTCTCCTTTTTTTATATTAGCTTTTTAAATGCTCTCCGTAGGCTCTTTCCTCAAATCTGCTCCGCAAAATTCTTATCAGCATAGAACAAAATACTCTTAACTAATCTGAATTTACTAGAGAGCGTCCGTCTACCAATGATGAAGTATCCTTTCCACCAATTAAAGTAGGTACAATTATGACATCTACATAATCGAATGATTTATCTCGTAAAAGTATTGATACTATCTATTACGACAAAGGACACGGGCGATCTTTCAGGTATATCTTTCTTATTTACACCCATTTTTTCCTGTACTCTTCCTGAATTCAACGACCACAAATCAGTTGTCTGTTCAATTTCATAATACTGATGCAAGCCATCTTTTAATCCATCAATCTTAGGAAAATCTTTATCTACATCCATCTCATCCGTTGAACCAGTGCTTATCACTTTTTCTATAATTCCACCTTCTCAATTCCATTTTTTGATTGAGCATGTTCAATTGTTCTAGTAAGAAACGACTTCCTAGTCCTTTGCTACGATACTCAGATAATAACTTTATCCATAACTTACTATATTAATACATTTTATCGTAATATATAAGGTGAATTATGTCAATATATATTGTAAAAACATCTTCTTTAATAGGTAAACTTATTTTTTACAGTGCATTAAAAAAACCCGATTCCTGCATTGCTATCACAAGATTACTTCCATATATTTCTGAACCAAGGGCGTTGGGATGAAGATTGTCCAAAAAATATTCTGATACATGGGGCACCAGTCTAAAGCCTTCAACTACAGTAATATTAGAAAACTTAGTACAAATATCCTTAGTTTTTTGGCAAAACTTTGCAAGCACTTCTGCTCCATCAGGTGAATCTCCCCTCCAGATTGGTGTGATACAAAGCACTGGCCTATCACCATAAACTTCTGATAATCTTTCGTAATATTCCTCTACATCCTTCATACTTTCTGTTCCATATTGATTGGTTCCCAAAGAGACAATTACTTTATCAGGAGAATAACCTTCCATATTAACAAGTACATTTTTATCATATATGTATCCACCAATTCCTTGATTAATAATATCGTAGTTAAGTAGGCGATTTGCTACACTAACATAGGTATGTGCTGAACGTAACGGACCATACCCCTGTGTTATGGAATCTCCCATCCACAAAACCTTCTCCTTTTTTTTCACAGGAAATATGTTCGCATTAATCTCAAAATTACGTATCAGAATGGTGGCATCAGCAGGCAAATAAACCATGACTTTCTTTTCCCCATCAGACATTTCAAAGGATATTTCCCCTTCTTTCTGCAAGTCTTTTATGTAATATATTTTTGTTATCAAACCATCAACAGCAAGCTCAATAGTATCCTCTGACCCCACCCATATGATTTTGTACTCCAAGGAAAATTTAGTTGCTCTTGTAATAAACTCAAGTGTTTTTGCGTTAGAAGCCTTACACCTGTCATACCAAAATTCAGAACTTTCCTTAAAATACTGCATCTGTTGCTGTGTATACTGAAAAGATTGTAAATATCCATCCTCAGTTTCACTAATGCTAAATGCTCCGTAATAAATCTCCTTTAACTGTTCATTTAATAGTTTCATATAATATCCACCTTATTTTTCTATGTTACAAAACGCTGTCACTATCTCTTTCCAGTTCGTTTGATGTTCATGTATACATATTATAACACATGCATTATATGGAAGAAACTTACATTTTATATCATATTGTAACTCATAAATTTGATAGCATCAATTTTTTTTGCCTACACCATTCACATGATACAATGTCGATGCATATAATTTAGTGTAAGATATTGTAATGGAGTGTAGAAGTTTGAGAAAATTACTATCTATCGCTAGTATTATATTTGTCATAGTTATTAGTATATATACGCCAGTATATGGTGCGAGTGTCATACCTGAAACAATTCCAGGTAACGATTCAAATCCTAATGATTATACTCCTCCAGAAGGATGTATTCATTATGAAATTCCTAATAGTGAAGATGTGGGAACACATACAGTTTCTTTTAACGAACTTGGTGAACCCAGTCCAGATGGACCATTTACTTTCACAGTTGTTGTTGGTCAAGAACAAGGAGAAAGTTTCACAAAAGTACTTTCTTGGAGCAGTAACTTCCCGATTTATGCAGTAATTGTAAAGGGTGGAGATGCTTTTAATTTGTATCAATATGAATCGACAGTTAGGGAAGATACAGATTTAGTTTCGTCTAATACCTCTTCAGGAAATCCTGCTGATGTGAGTCATGTTTCAATTGTTATATGCCCAGGTCAATTTCCACCTATCACACCATGTCCAACTTGTCCACCTTGCCCAACTAGTCCACCTTGCCCTCCAAATACATTCTGTTGTGCAAAGTTTATCACATTATTTGTTTTGATAACCATTGTATTCTTTTTATTGGGACTAATTATGGGAACTATATATATGTGCCAAAATAGAAAAAATTATGATAATAAAAAAACATGTGAAAAGAAATACTCTTGTAAAGATAATAAGTGTGACTGTGAAAGTCCCTATATGAAATACACAAAATCAAATAATAGAGATATTTAATTAAATTACAAAAAAAGCATATAAAATGTAGGTAAATAAAAAGGACGTTTCATCTTATGACAGATTAAACGTCCTTATTCCTTTATTTCCGATTTTCTCTCCCAGCTTAACCAGAGTTTCTATTCCCCTTGCCGAAT
>CAZDWP010000131.1:0-2511 GCA_964508985.1 uncultured Herbinix sp.
ATGTTTCTTTGTCGATGCCCTCTAATTTCTTAACCGCACCTTCGATTTTTTGCATACATGATGGACATGTTAGAGTCTCTAATTGGATTGTTGCTGCTTTCATAATAATTCTCCTTCCGCACAATGTATTGTGCTGCATAATTTGTTGTGCTACACAATTCATTGTGCTACATAATTTATTGGACTACAAAAGCCTTAATTTCTTTTATCTTTGAGGCGATAACGCAGGAGCCTCATACCGTTAATGATAACAACTAAGATACTTCCTTCGTGTACAAACATACCTATGGACATATTCATCCAATCGCTCAAAAATACACTGGCAAGTAAAACTAATACAACACCTATAGCTATTAGGATATTTTGCTTCATGTTACTTGATATCGCCTTTGTTAATCCAAGTGCATGGGGTAACCTGCCAAAATCAGAGTTCATTAACACTACATCTGATGTCTCAATAGCTACATCAGTTCCACTCCCCATGGCAATACCTATATCTGCTAAAGCTAGTGAAGGACTGTCATTTACTCCGTCTCCGACGAAAGCAACAATATGACCTTCTCCCTTGAGCTTTTTAAGGTACTCGGCTTTATCTTCGGGAAGCATATTGCCGTGTGCCTCTGTAAGACCCAATTCGCGACTTACTACATCTACAGTTCCCTGATTATCACCAGAAAGCATAACAAGGTTTTTAATACCTAAGCTTTTTAGTCTCTGAAGATCTTTTTTAACTCCTGGTCTTATCTGATCACGGACACCCATTAAGACCATAAGCTTACCATCGACTGCGTTTAACACAAGGGAGTTCCCATTTTTCTCAAATCTAGCAATATCTTCTTTAGTCTTTCCATCTATTATAACTTTTTCTCTTTCCATTAAAGCCACATTACCAACTGCAATTCTGTGACTGTTTACGGTTGCAACAATTCCTCCACCTTTAACAACCTCTGTGTCTTCAACAGGAAAATATGCTGTGTCACCAATTTTCTTAAGTACCGCTTTTGCCAATGGATGATCTGATTCTCTCTCAATACTTGCAAGATAGCCCAGCACCTCATCAACATCCTCCGTATAATATTCTGTCTCCGCAACCGCTGGATTTCCTACGGTTAGTGTACCCGTTTTATCAAATATCATTGTATCAGCACGACTAAAATCATTTATAACCTCGCTACCTTTTAGTAGTACTCCATGACTTGCTCCGTTTCCGATACCTGCCACGTTAGATACGGGTACACCAATAACCAAAGCACCGGGGCAACCAAGAACCAGTATTGTTATAGCTAATTCTAAATCTCTTGATATTAGCCATACTACAAAGGCTAAAACTAGGACAGCCGGCGTATAGTATTTTGAGAAACGGTCTATAAAACGTTCCGCCTCTGATTTCGAGTCCTGAGCCTCTTCTACCAGCTCAATAATCTTTCCGAAGGTTGTGTCTTCTCCGACACGGTCTGCTACTATCTGAATAGTTCCGTTTTCTAGAATAGTACCTGCATATACCTTTAAATCCTTTTCTTTGCCTACAGGCAGTGATTCACCCGTAATACTTGCTTCATTGATGTGCCCTTTACCGGATAGTACTGTTCCATCAACAGGAATCTTTGCACCTGTCTTTACTAGTAGAATATCGCCAACATCTACTTCGTCAACCTCCACCTCTTCAAATTCGCCATTCTCCATCTTCTTTAGAGCGCTCTCCGGAGCCATCTCTGTCAAGGCTTTAATAGCTGAACGAGTCTTGTTTAATGTACGTAATTCTAGAAATGCACCGAACAAGAACAGGAATGTTACTATGGCTGATTCCTCATAGTTTTTTATTAAGAATGCTCCTAAAACGGCGATTGTTACTAAGACATCTATACTAACGACTTTTACTCTTAAGGCCTGAATCGCTTGGATTGCAATCGGTATAAGGCCAAGTATGGATGCAATTATCAACGCTAGAGTAAAGATGTTTGTTGCTTCCATTGTCCACTCAGAAATAAAGGCAACGGCGATTAATATACCACTTAATAATGTTATCTGATTTTTTTTACCTAATATGTGATTTAAATGCTTCTGCATGGTTCTCCTCCTCATCTATATTATTTTTTATTTCTATGTGGCTTGTTCTAAAATCTGATTATTCTTGATATGCTTTATCTAACTCTAAAAGCATATTGTATACAGCTTCATAGCTTTCACACACATCATCTGGTACAGTATAATTATCCGTTATCTCTCTTAGCCTATTAAACTCATTAGCTAATTCCAGTTTACCAGAACCTGACTTTTTTGCCTTTTGATTAATTATCTCAAATAAATCTCGTACATCGTGGAATTCCGGATGGTTTGTTCCATGAACCCTATCTACAACCGGTACATACTGCTCTAATCTCTTTAGGTTTATTTCATTTGCTTTATTAAATATAGTCATATTATTTTCCTCACTTTCAATTTGCTATTATTTGTTTTGTAACTATATTTTATCAAAGATAATCAGATAAAAAATTGATGTAAATCAAGTTT
>CAZDWP010000131.1:2611-5810 GCA_964508985.1 uncultured Herbinix sp.
CGATATTATTGATTATATAATTGCATTGCAATATATATTTCCTTTATGATAGAATTAATTAAAGTATCACGAAATTACTATATAAATAATGATTATTTTCATTTACTTAGGAGAAATAATGAACCAGAAAAAAATAATCTATGTTATCACAGTATTGACGAGCTTAATTATACTATCAGTCGTCTTTTTTATTCTAGTTAAATCAAATAAATCTAACCCTAATCTAGATAGAGAGGCAATAATATATGGTGATTCGCTTTTAGAAGCAGCAGAAAGTGATAATGATGTAGCTGTCGTTAATACAGATAATTCTGAGAGCGCAAAACCCTCTAATAGCGAAACACCTGATGCAATTATCAATAATAAACATGAAGATGCATATTTGGAAATAGATAAAGAGGATATAGCTGATACCTGGGAAGTAGATAAAGAGGATATATCTGATATCGAAGAAATAGATACCGTAGATAAAGCAGAAATTATCCCCATTGATACATATGATACTATCACCATAAGTGCTGCCGGAGATGTTACACTAGGTAGGGATGAGAGCTTCGGCTGGGAGAGAACCTTCGATCATGAGCTAAAGCTTCAGGATGGAGATTTTGCTTACTTTTTTAATAATGTAAAGCATATATTTGAGGCAGATGATTTGACAATTGTTAATCTTGAAACCACTCTGACAACTACTACTAAGAAGGCCGACAAGAAATTCAGATTTAAGGCTGACCCTTCATATGTGGAGATACTTAAGCAGGGCAATATTGAGGCTGTCAGTATTGCCAATAATCATACCCTTGATTTTCTTGATAAGGGTTATCATGATACATTGATGACCTTGGAGGAAGCGGGAGTTGGCTATTATGGCTATGAGCACAAATACATCACAGAGGTTAGAGACATTAAGATAGGCGTACTTGGCTACTATTCTATGAAGGCAACATATAAGCTAAAAAGCGAAATAGAGGAAGCTATAGATGAACTTAAGAGCGAAGGTACTGATTTGGTCATTATTATGTTTCATTGGGGAATCGAAAGGGATTATTGGCCAAACTCAGCACAGAAGGAGCTGGCTTATTTCTCCATAGACAAGGGTGCTGATTTAGTGCTAGGATCTCACCCCCATGTTCTTCAGGGTATAGAAGAATATAAGGGAAAGCAAATCGTATACAGTCTCGCTAATTTCTGCTTTGGAGGCAATAAGAATCCTAAAGACAAGGATACTATGATCTATGTGCAAAGATTTAAATTTAAGAATGGCGAGTTGCTCTCACAGGAATACGATATAATTCCTTGTTCAATATCTTCGGTAACTAATAGAAATAATTATCAGCCTACGCCCTTGGAGGGAGTGGAAGCAGAAAGAGTCATGAATAAGATAAATAAATACAGTGATTTTTAATGTTGAACCTAAAGCTCTTTTTTTATACATAGATACCCCCTCGATATATCTCTTATATGAATATCGAGGGGGTATTTATCATATTAATGATGGAATAGACGCATTCCTGTCATACACATCACCATTCCATGCTTGTCACAGCATTCGATTACAAGATCATCTCGAATGGATCCACCTGGTTGTGCAATATACTTTACGCCACTCTTAAAGGCACGTTCGATGTTATCCGAAAACGGAAAAAATGCATCAGATCCAATGGTTACGTCAGTATTGCTAGCTAACCATGCTTTCTTTTCTTCCATGGTAAATACTGAGGGCTTCACCTTGAAGGTCTTCTCCCAAACACCATCTTCAAGAATATCCATATATTCCTCACCAATATAAGTGTCAATTGCATTATCTCGGTCAGCTCGATGAATCTTGTCTACAAATTCGAGATTTAGTACCTGTGGAGCTTGGCGAAGATACCAATTATCTGCCTTACTTCCAGCCAATCTAGTACAATGAATACGGGACTGTTGTCCAGCACCAATACCTATTGCCTGACCATTCTTTACGTAACAGACAGAGTTAGATTGTGTATACTTCAAGGTAATCATAGCAATCTTCATATCTATGATAGCCTGCTCTGGAATATCTTTGTTTCTAGTAACTACATTTGAGAACAACTCATTATTAATCTCGAAATCATTACGTCCCTGCTCGAATGAAATGCCATAAATCTGTTTTGTCTCTAATGGAAGAGGCATATAATTTTCATCGATTTGAACGACATTATAGGCACCTTTTTTCTTTTGCTTTAGTATTGCTAATGCTTCTGATTCATAAGCAGGTGCTATGATTCCGTCTGAAGTTTCCCGACTAATTATACGTGCTGTGTCAACATCACAAGTATCAGATAAGGCGATATAATCACCAAAGGACGACATCCTGTCCGCACCTCTTGCTCTTGCATAAGCACATGCGATGGGTGATAATTCTCCCATATTCTCAACCGCATAAATCTTTGCCAGAGTATCGCTCAAGGGAAGTCCAACAGCTGCACCGGCCGGTGATACATGCTTAAATGATGTTGCTGTCGGAAGTCCAGTTGCTGCCTTTAATTCCTTTACTAACTGCCATCCATTAAATGCATCCAGGAAATTAATATATCCTGGTCTACCGTTTAGCACCTCTACTGGCAGGTCACTCCCGTCCTCCATAAAGATACGTGAGGGTTTCTGATTTGGGTTACATCCATATTTTAATTGAATCTCTTTCATTTGTTTCATCCTCTCTTATTGATTCTGATTAATTTTTTATTGATTCTTATTAACGATTTTAGACTTTGTTTCACCAGTTGCTATATCAATATATCGAACAAATAAAGAAACCTTGTTATCCTTATTTAAGTTGCTCCAAATTGTGTCGGTAAATGTATCGATGTTATTTTGAATAGAAATTAGCTCTGGCTCACCCTCAAAACTTGGTAATGGATCCCCGTCCTGCATGTAGGTGTGTATAAAATGCCCCTCACCGGCTACCGGGTTCTCATAGGCAAAGGTATAACGATTGCATGCTCTTGCATTACCGTTATTACTCTTAAGAATTGACATAGCGTAGTTAAATGACTCTGATTCAAGATGCACAATTCCCGAAATTCTCGGTGTATAGTTAGGTGCATCCGGCTCGAACTGCCGACTACGTAAGGACTGTTCGAATGTAAGCTGCTTGTCCATACCCAAATAAATAGTATCGGTTTGATCGCCATTTGTTACAATCGTCTTATTTCCTAACACACGAACCGGTGCATAAATT
>CAZDWP010000132.1:0-5804 GCA_964508985.1 uncultured Herbinix sp.
CATTTAAAATATGACATATTTTCCACTAAACCTATAATTGGTATATTCATCATCTCAGCCATTTTGACTGCTTTAGACACTATCATGGATACAAGCTCCTGAGGAGATGTTACAATTATAATTCCATCAACTGCAATGGATTGGAAAACAGTAAGAGGAACATCGCCAGTACCCGGCGGCATATCTATGAACATATAGTCCACATTATTCCATATTACTTCAGTCCAAAATTGCTTAACCGTACCAGCAATTATAGGACCTCTCCAGACAACAGGGTCAGTATCGTCTGCCAGAAGTAAATTAACAGACATTATATCAATACCTGTTTTAGACTTAACAGGATATAAACCCAACTCACTACCTACTGCTTTTTCTTTAATTCCAAATGCTTTAGGAATCGAGGGTCCTGTGATATCCGCATCTAGAATTGCCGTATGATATCCCTTTCTATTCATGGAAACAGCAAGCATAGAGGTAACTAGTGACTTTCCTACTCCACCTTTACCACTGACTATACCAATGACCTTTTTAACACTACTCATTTCATTTAGTTTCTCAGAGAAATCCATCTTTGATTCAGCTGGCTCTTTTCTTTCTGCACAATTCTCTGAACAACTACTACAACTTTGATTACACTCTTCACTCATAATGCTCTACTCCTTAATGTTTATATTTGTTCTATGACAGCCTCGTCCACATCTATTACCCTCATTGTTACACAGCTGATAATCTCCACCTTCAATTATTAATACTTTACTATTTACGAGTGCATCTGATATCTTTCTTCTGGCTTCTATATATATTCCTTGAACAGTAGTACGAGCAATATTCATCTGCTCTGAGCACTCCTCCTGAGTAAATTGCTCCAAATCAATAAGTCTTATGGTTTCATACTCATCAACTGTCATACTAATATAATCCTTGCCATGGAATGATATCTCAAGCGGACCAAATATATTGCTATCGGGTAATCTACATACCTTTCTTTGTTTTCTTGGTCTTGCCATATTATTAACCTCAATTCTAAATAGAATCAACCGGAGTGTTCTTCAGCTACCTCTGATACCAGTGGCACTTATTTGTATAATTATATATTGTTTCTGACATATGTCAATATCTTTTTTATTTTTTTATTTATTATGAACCTCATGTTCTATATCTCATATTATGATATTAGCCTAAGCTAAATCTTTTATTGGAGGCTAATAAAAATTTAAAACAAATTCGGAGGTTGTGTTATGTTAATGCTTCATAACGCTACAATAGGAAGCGTTGTTAAAGTAGAAAATCTGACTTCAACAGGTTACCTACGAGAAAGAATGCTGGCTCTTGGCCTGACTAAGGGAGCGAGAGTTGAAGTTATAAGACGAGGACCATCTGGTGACCCTACGGTATTTAATATACGTGGTGCAATGATAGCTCTCAGAAATGAGGAGGCTTCATTTGTGGCTATACAATAATAAGGTTCTATCATATTTATATATTAATTTATTGATATAAAGTTGGAGGAATTATGGGATTAACATATCAGTCTAGTAAAAATTCTGCCTTAACAGATATATTCCATGTAGCTAAGAAAGAAAATCAATTTGTAATTGCCTTAGCAGGCAATCCTAATACAGGCAAAAGCACTTTATTCAATTCTCTTACAGGCCTTCATCAGCATACAGGAAACTGGCCCGGTAAAACAGTTGTAAATGCTAGAGGTGAATATAAACATGAGGATAAAGATTTTATCCTTGTAGACCTTCCTGGGACATATTCATTGTTTTCCTCATCTGTTGAAGAGGAAGTGGCAAGGGATTTTATATGCTTTAGTAATGCTGATGCCGTCGTTGTCGTGGCTGATGCCACCTGCCTAGAAAGAAATCTAAACTTAGTCTATCAGGTGATGGAATTAACCAAACAAACCATCCTATGCATTAATCTTATTGATGAGGCAAAGAAGAAGGAGATTGATATAGATGCTAATGGTCTTGAAAAAGAGCTTGGAATTCCCGTAATCATGTGTGCTGCCAGAAGCGGTATAGGGATAGATGATTTGAAGCATGCCATATACAACCTTACTATCGGTACAGTTACTCCCAGTCCAAATCTTGTTATTTATAATGAGAAATATGAAGAACTACTTAATAGGATTAGTCCTCTAATTGAGAAATATTCCGGTGACATAAACCCAAGATGGATTGCTCTTAGGATGGTTGACGGTGATGAGAAGCTTATCAACTCCCTAAAAGAATTTATGCCAGATGAGGTGTTTCGCTCAATTAAGAGTATAATTGCCGAATCAGATTTTATAAATGATTTTCAAGCAATTAGAGACCAAATAACAACAGATATATATAATAAGGTTGAAGATGTTACAGAAAGCTTTGTTATAACAAATAGTAAAAAAATAAATCGTGATAGAATAATCGACAATTATATAACCTCAAAAAGGTTTGGAATACCATTAATGATTTTAACATTGGCCTTAATATTTTGGATTACTATATCGGGAGCCAATTATCCATCCTCTCTTCTCTCAGGTCTTTTTACGATGATTGAAGGAAGGCTTACAATGCTTTTTGAATATGTAAATACACCTGATTGGCTTCATGGTGTATTTGTATTTGGATTATATAGAACTTTGTCATGGGTGGTAGCTGTTATGCTACCTCCTATGGCAATCTTCTTCCCGCTTTTTACTATATTGGAGGACCTGGGCTATTTACCTCGAGTTGCCTTTAATATGGATCATTTATTTAAGAAGGCATGTGCCCATGGGAAGCAATGCTTAACCATGTGTATGGGCTTTGGATGTAATGCGGCGGGAGTAATAGCATGTAGGATTATTGAATCTCCAAGAGAAAGGCTAATTGCTACCTTAACGAATAACTTAGTTCCGTGTAACGGAAGATTTCCGACACTAATAGCTATATCCACGGTGTTTTTGGTATCACAGAGTGGCTTTGTCTATGGTATTTTACCAGTTCTATCAGTTACCGGCTTAGTTATAATAGGGATAATCATTACGTTATTTGTATCCTACCTCCTATCAAAGACTATGCTTAAGGGTATCCCATCTACATTTACTCTGGAGCTACCTCCTTATCGATTTCCAAGAATAGGCAGGGTATTATATACATCCATAATAGATAGGACTATCTTTGTTCTTTGGAGGGCTGTCATAATCGCCGCTCCTGCAGGGGTAATCACTTGGATTTTAGGAAATATATATGTTGGTGATTTAAGCCTAATAGGTCATGCCGCCTCCTTCTTTAATCCAGCCGCTAAACTAATAGGTCTTGATGGCTATATCCTTATGGCCTTCATACTAGGCCTACCGGCAAATGAAATAGTTCTACCAATACTATTGATGTCTTACCTTTCCACTGGCTCAATAATAGAATTTGATGGTGTTGATTCTCTCAGGCGTATTCTTCTTGATAATGGCTGGACCTATCTTACCGCCCTAAATACAATGCTATTTAGCCTACTTCATTGGCCCTGTGCCACTACGCTTTTAACCATAAAAAAAGAGACCGGCTCATTTAAATGGACGGCCCTTGCTGCTATTATACCTACTGGTATTGCTATTGTCGTATGCTTATTTACCACAGTGATATTTAAATTGTTTGATTGGATATAGTTCAATTAATCAAAAGAGGTACCTATTATGGTACCTTCTTTTGCCCTCAGTTGAGGATGAAATATATGATTTTATTTAGAAAAGTCGTTATATGTAACTATGCTACATGACCCTTGATAATCATTACAGGCTTTTTCTCCACAGCCACCACCCTTGTGATTATTACATTCATGTGTATCACAAGATTCACCATAGCAGTGAACCAATTGAAAATTCCTTTTTGCTTTAATAATATATTTCATACTATTATCCTTTCTTAATTAAAAGGTAATCACCTAAGTCTTATTCCTGCATGCTTTATAGCACGATCAGTTCCACTATATACAGTTGTTCCAACACGTAATGTATGTTCAGATTGATATTTTGATCCCCAATATTCATATACTATCTCTGCTACATCTTCATCATCAGTCCAAAACCCTGCAACAAATTCTGACTTTTTTGTGGCAATTATAACATTTCCCATGTACTCATTATCATCAATAAGTATTATATCATCCTCTTCGATAGTATAGTCCTCGTCTTTTAAATTCTCTCTCATTACATCAACAGAAGGCCATTCATTATATATAGTGCCACATGCTGAATTAACTACCATAAGAACAATGATGACTCCAGCTATTGATAATAATCTCTTAAATCTCTTCTTCACAGCATTCCCTCCCTATTGCTTCTGCTTGTAAGCCCTTATAAGTTACCATCATTTTAATAAGAATTTGCTACTCCTAATTTTTACCTAATTATTAATTTACTATATAATTCCATATATGTCAATGTTTTATATATATACTATATATTTTCATTATATTCCCTTGTTTTGCCTGTTGCGAAAATAATTAAATTTTTTTAGCAACTCGGGATAATCATGAAAAAAATCCACTAAATCCTTAATACCTGACAAAATATCAGCATTTATAGTATGCTCTATTTTTTCAGTCTCAGCTAAAAGGCCTTCATCTATATTCAAAATAGATAAGAAGGCCATAATAAGATTGTGTCTATTTAGAAGTTCTTCTCCTAATACATTTCCCTCCTCCTCTAACATGATGACACCGTATTTCTCATACTTGATAAGCTTCATCTCAGAGAGCCTTTGAATCATCTTTGTTACTGAAGGAGGTTGTACATTTAGAGCTCCTGCAAGGTCATTAACTCTAGTAAATCCTTGTTCCCTTGAGAGCCTGTATATCATTTCTAGATAATCCTCTGCCGAGGGTGACAGCGTTTCCTGATCCCTTCGTATATATTCACTGAATGTATAGAATTCTTGGTCGGGCATATTGTTTATCCTTATTAGCTGCTTATTTCATTATATGTCTCTAGCTTACTAAATAATGATATAAGACTTCTACGTCTCATCGACAATTGCCTGAATTCTATGAATCAGCATATCTATAGCCACATTATTTAATCCACCCCTAGGGATTATTATATCTGCATATTTCTTATAGGGCTCAACAAACTGCTCATGCATAGGCTTAACAGTGTCAATATACTGATTAATAACTGACTCCAGTGTCCTACCTCTCTCTCTTACATCTCGATTAATTCGCCTAATAAGTCTTTCATCTGCATCGGTATCAACAAATATCTTAATATCCATCAATTCTCTTAATAATGAATTCTCAAATATCATAAACCCTTCAACAATAATAACCTTAGAGGGCTTAACCTCTACTGTTTCAGAAAGTCTGGTATATTCTGTATAAGAATAGACAGGCCTTTCGATTGCCTTACCTTCCTTAAGAGCTCTTATATCACTTATTAATCTTGGCGTGTCAAAAGCATTAGGATGATCATAGTTTAATTTAATTCTTTCTTCAAATGGAAGGTGATCATAGGGAAGATAATAATAATCCTGACTCAAAAGCTCTACACTATCCTTAAATGAATCTTTAATTCGATATGCCACAGTAGTCTTTCCTGATGCTGAACCACCTGATACGCCTATAACAACTGTTTTACTCATGTCGTTTCCTCCACAGCAATTTTTTAGTTCTACCATATACCTTAAGATTCCTTATCTCAGATAATTTATATTCCTTTAAACCTATCATCACACTAAACCCCTTTAATTCATATAATTATTACTCTGCTATTAGCTTATCCTGCTTATAAATATGCTCCACCAGCCAGGTTGTAAGAAATTCGAGCAATTCCAATAATGATTCCT
>CAZDWP010000133.1:0-5798 GCA_964508985.1 uncultured Herbinix sp.
AATCTTATGGATGAGAGGAAAGTTTTTATTAATCCGCAGAATAACCTTCTTGCTTTGGAGGAGCCGATTTACCCTATGGTTGACGTTGAACAGCCTAACACATTTCGTAATTTGTTTCCCTATGATGAGATACCTAAAATTGCTTTCAATGATAGGATAGTACCTCATAATCTTCCTGAGGAGATATTTATCACGGATACCACATTTCGAGATGGTCAGCAATCTAGGGCTCCATACAGTACGGAGCAAATAGTTACTCTTTACGATTATATGCATCGCCTTGGAGGACCTAAGGGGATTATTCGCCAATGTGAATTCTTCCTCTATAGTAAGAAGGACAGAGACGCCGTATATCAGTGTATGGAGAAGGGGTATAAATTCCCTGAGGTTACATCATGGATTCGTGCTAGCAAGAAGGACTTTGAGCTGGTTAAGGAAATAGGCATGAAGGAGACCGGCATACTGGTAAGCTGCTCGGATTATCACATATTCTATAAGATGAAGATGAGTAGACGACAGGCTATGGACCATTATCTTAACATTGTCAGAGAGTGCCTTGATACCGGTATTGCAGCCCGTTGCCACCTAGAGGATATCACCCGTTCAGACATCCATGGTTTTGTTATTCCATTTTGCTCTGAGCTTATGAAGCTGAGCCGCGAGTATCAAATACCTGTAAAGATTCGGGCTTGTGATACTATGGGATATGGAGTGAGCTTTCCGGGTGCAGTTATTCCCCGTTCGGTACAGGGAATTATCTATGGTATCATGACCCATGCCGGAGTTCCTTCAAAATGGTTGGAATGGCATGGACATAATGACTTCTATAAGGCTGTATCCAATTCAACCACAGCATGGTTATATGGGGCTGCGGCTATTAACTGTTCCTTATTTGGCATCGGAGAAAGAACCGGTAACACACCGCTGGAGGCAATGGTATTTGAGTATGCTCAGATAAAGGGTACTCTTGATGGTATGGATACCAGAGTTATCACGGAGATGGCAGAATACTACGAAAAGGAAATCAGTTATAGAGTTCCATCAAGAACCCCCTTTGTGGGACAGAATTTTAACGTTACCAGAGCGGGTATTCACGCCGACGGTCTACTTAAGAATGAAGAAATCTATAATATATTTGATACTGAAAAATTCCTGAATCGTCCTGTCAGGGTAGCAGTATCCAACACCTCAGGATTCGCAGGAATTGCTCATTGGATTAACAGCTATTATAATTTAAAGGGTGATAAAGCCTTAGATAAGAATAATCCAATAGTTGTCAAGGTTAAGGAATGGGTTGACGAGGAATACGATGGTGGTAGGATTACGGTTATTACTGACGATGAGATGATAAATGTTATTAATAAAGCTAAGGAACAACTGAATAAGGCATAGATTATCATACAAGCTAAGGAAGCTCACGGGTTGACAAGCCAGACTCCTTAACATACAATAAAATCTGGGATTTAATTGAAACCTTGTGAAAAAACAGAATGATTTGGAGGATGATGATGTTAAGAACAGATCAAATTGAAGCAGCAAAGGAAAAATTTGGACAGTTATTAGAAGAGCAGTTACTAAGAGTAGAGGATATGAAGAGCCAGGGAGATTTTCTTGATTATAAATCATTGGATCAGATTATTATCGGTGTATGTGGCGGGGACGGTATAGGTCCAGCAATCACTGCACAAGCTCAGAGAATACTAGAGTATCTACTGAAGGATGATGTAAGAACCGGCAAGGTGGTTTTTAGAAATATAGAGGGCCTTACTATTGAGAGAAGAGCCGCTGAAATGGCTGCGATTCCTCCTGCGGTTTTAGAAGAGATTAAGAAATGTCATGTTATCCTTAAAGGACCTACAACCACACCAAGAAAAGGCGATCCTTGGCCGAATGTAGAAAGTGCCAATGTGGCTATGAGAAAAGAGTTGGATCTTTTTGCAAATGTTAGACCTGTAAGAATTCCGGAACAGGATATTGACTGGACCTTTTACCGTGAGAATACAGAGGGAGCTTATGCTGTAGGAAGTAAAGGTGTTCATGTAACGGAAGATCTTGGAGTTGACTTTACAGTAGTAACGAGTCAAGGAACTGAGCGTATCATAAGGACCGCATTTGAATTTGCAAAGGCTAATAACAAGACAAGAGTTACAGCTGTAACTAAAGCAAATATTATCAAGACCACTGATGGTAAATTCCTAGATATATTCTATAGAATAGCTAAAGAATATCCTGATATCGCAGTCGATGACTGGTACATCGATATAATGACAGCTAAGCTTGTAGATGAGAAGAGAAGAAAGGATTTCCAGGTTGTTGTACTTCCTAATCTTTACGGAGATATCATAACAGATGAAGCCGCTGAATTCCAAGGCGGAGTAGGAACAGCTGGAAGTGCCAATATCGGAAAACGCTATTCTATGTTCGAGGCTATTCACGGCTCGGCACCTAGAATGGTCAAGGAAGGCAGAGATATCTATGCAGATCCATGTAGCATGATTAGAGCAGGTGCAATGCTTCTTGCTCATATCGGATATACTGAGGAAGCTGATAAGCTTTATAAGGCACTGGATATCACTACAATAACAGAGAAGAAGCTTGTGCTAACAGGTAGAGATACAGGGGCAACAGGTGAGGAATTTGCTAATTATCTTATGGATACAATTGAGAAATTGTAGGTCATAGGTGTTAATCAAATGGTATACTTGTTTATTAAACAGTAATGTTTACAGAATAAGGAGGAACATTCCTTGGAGGAGTTAAATCTTCAAATATTCACTTAGAGGCAGAGTATTTAATTCAATCAGGGATAAGATACTGTCGGGAGACTATCATGAGAGTGAGGAATTGAGGGAAAATACTGTCGCCACTGAGCTTGGTGTCAGCAGAACTCCTGTCAGAGAAGCCCTGCGTCAATTAGAGCTTGAGGGACTGGTAAGCATAATACCTAATAAAGGAGCTTCTGTTACCGGAATTACCAAGAAGGACATTCATGATATCTATACAATACGTTCATATCTGGAAGGACTTTGTGTAAGATGGGCCTGTGAGAATATAACTAACGCGCAGATTGAAGCGCTGGAAGAAATACTTTATCTATCAGATTTTCATGCAAGGAGAAGCCATTTTGATCAGATGGTTGACTTGGATAATAAATTCCATGATTTGATATACAAGGCTTCTGGCAGTAAGATACTAAACCATGTATTATCGGATTTCCATCAGTATGTGGAGCGAGTCCGTAAGATAACGCTCTCCAGACCTTACAGGGCCGAACAGTCTAGTAAGGAGCACGCAGCCATAGTAGAAGCAATTAAGAAGAGAG
Source organism: uncultured Herbinix sp. (assembly GCA_964508985.1). Classification (GTDB taxonomy): domain Bacteria; phylum Bacillota; class Clostridia; order Lachnospirales; family Lachnospiraceae; genus Mobilitalea. Next base: position 3,323 of record CAZDWP010000133.1, read on the forward strand.
ATAAAGATATGGCTGAAGCCTTAGCCCATGAGCATATGATGAATACGATAAAAAACCTCACAGAGCAAGGATTATAGAACCCTCCGGATATATAAACACAACTAAGAACACTTGTGACTTTAGTCATGAGAGGTTCAAAGAATAGTAATACTATTTCAATAAGATTAATATAAATATAAATACCCCCTTACTTAGAAAAAGCTAATTGTTTTTAAGTAGGGGGTTTGTATTTTATTTATTTAACTTAATCATTTTTATAATTCCAGGTATAATATAGTGCGTCTGCTAGTTTTGATTATTTTCATTAGCTTTACTCTTGAGATGCCAGCTGTTCCCACTCTTCAAGCAGCTCTTCGAGTCTGGTCTCAATCTGCTTTTTCTCTGTATGTAGCTCCATTAGCTTATGAGCATCTGTATAGATTTCCTCTCTTATAAGAAGTGCATCTATTTCTTCATCTCTGATTTCGAGTTCATGTATTTCATCCTCTGTCTTTTTAAGGTCGTTTTTTATTTTCCTGAGTCTTGCTTGTTCCTCCTTATGCTGTTGCCAGGAGAGCTTGTTGCTGGCAGCTTCTTCATCGTTTTGTTTACTCGAACCCGAAGTAGACCAAGGAGTGCTCAGATTACCAATTGCTTTATCTTCGGTCGTTTTATTTAGATATGCGGCCTCTACAGCATCTTTTTTCTCTAGGTAATAATCATAATCGCCTATATAATTAAGCAGCTGTTCCTCTGTAAGGTCAAGTATTCTTGTTGCCGTCTTATTAATAAAATAACGGTCATGGGAGACATAGAGTAATGTCCCACTATAGGAGTTAAGAACATTTTCAAGGATTTCCTTTGAGCTTATGTCCAGATGGTTAGTAGGCTCATCGAGAATTAGAAAATTAGCTTCCGATAGCATGAGCTTTGCAAGGGAGACTCTTCCCCGCTCACCGCCGCTTATATCCTTTATCAGCTTGAACACATCATCCTCGGTAAAAAGGAATGCGGCTAAGATATTCCTTATAGCGGTATTATCAAGATGGGGATAGGTATCCTGGAGCTCGTCAAATATGGTTTTATTCGGATTAAGTAACTGCATGGCTTGATCGTAATAGCCTATATGAACCTTACTGCCAAACTGTACACTTCCGGCATCCGCTTCTACAGAATCTGTAATAATCTTAAGTATAGTGGTTTTTCCTGTCCCATTATTACCGATTATGGCAACCTTTTCACCACGTTTGATTTCAAAGCTAATATCTTCAAAAAGCTTAAGGCTTCCATAAGATTTTGCAAGGCCTTCCACGTTTAGCACATCATTACCACTTATTATTCTAGGCTCAAGAGAAAAATGCATCTGTGTGTTTTCAGTGGGCTTATCTATACGCTCAATTTTATCAAGCATTTTCTCACGGCTTTCTGCTCGCTTGATGGACTTTTCACGGTTAAATGAACGAAGCTTTGTGATAACATCCTCCTGATGCTTTAGTTCCTTTTGCTGGTTAGTGTATGCTTTTAAGAGAGCATTATCCTGCATGGACTTTTTATATACATAGTCAGAATAATTACCATCGAAGGTCTGTGCCTTATTGTGGTCTAGCTCGACAACCTTAGTTACCACCTTATCAAGAAAATACCTGTCATGGGCTACTAATACGACAGCTCCCTTATAATTTATCAGAAAGGTTTCCAACCATGCTATGGATATAAGGTCCAGGTGATTAGTAGGCTCGTCAAGTAGGAGGATATCCGGCTGAGAAAGCAGGAGCTTTCCTAATGCAATTCTTGTTTTTTGGCCTCCAGAGAGGGTGTCAACATTCTTATCAAAGTCATCCTCGGTAAAGCCCAGACCTTTAAGTATACCAATTACCTCACTTTTATAGGCGTAACCGTTTTGTATTTCAAATTCATGTGTCAGTCTTGTATAGGTATGAAGCATTTGCTCCAGCTCCTTACCCTCCACATTCTTCATCATTAGTTCCAGCTTACGTATTCTTTCATCCAACAGGGTTAATTCTTCCTTAACACTATACATTTCTTCATATATTGTATGCTCTGATCTTAAATCCTGCTGTTGAGAAAGATAGCCGATGGTACTCCCTTTTGACAGAATTACATTACCCCCATCGGAGGTAAGCTCGCCTATTATTATTTTGAGCAGAGTGGTCTTACCTGCACCGTTTATTCCCACAATAGCAGCCTTTTCCCTGTCATTTACATGGAAGGACACATTCTTAAGAATCTCGGTTGCTCCAAAGGATTTATTTATATTATTACATGATAATATCATGGTAGATACCTCTTTCAAATTACTGTTGTAGCATGAATATGGCGGATTAATCCGCCTACCGTGGATATTTTACCATATCCGTGAAATCAAGTAAAGGATACGATGATTTGACTTCTCTAAATTCTATAATGAAGCCTGTCTATTGCTACAGCTTTGAAAGGTAAATAATTTTCGCACTAATTTATTCGCAGAATAGGACTT
>CAZDWP010000134.1:0-4218 GCA_964508985.1 uncultured Herbinix sp.
CTTTCTAGTGTATTGGTACCGCGTAGCACCTCATCCACAAAGCAAAGGATGGGATACTTCCCTTTAGAATTATCTAATATTCGTTTTAAAGATTTTATTTCAACTATAAAATAACTTTCATTGCTAAGAATACTATCCTTTAAAGCCATTGAAGAATATACAACAAAATAGCTGGCTTTAAATTCTTGGCTAAGGGATGTATATATGGTCTGTGATAGAATTTGGTTAATGGCTAAGGATTTAATAAATGTGGATTTACCTGAAGCATTGGAGCCGGTCAGCAATGTACATTTATCCTCAGAAATTGAATTAGGTATAGGATCATTAATCAGAGGATGATATACATTTGTAATAGACAGACTTGGGTGCCTAGTATCCTGATAGAGTTTAGGTATACAATAATAATCCATCATATCACGATATGAAGCGGCAGCAGTCATAGAGTCAAGAAAGCCTGTAATCTTGAATATTCTAAGCATAATATCTTTATTCGTTTTAAAAAAGCTTAACATATTATTATATTTTATAAGATCATGATGGGTTATCATACGGTAATAATCCATCATAGCCTCTAAAAAGCTGCCACTGACATTCCTTGCCACCAAGATAGTGGAACCTCTCTTATATTTCCTAAAGGTCTTTATATCAATGGCTAAGCGTTTGCTATAATATTCTAATTCAGGTACTGATGTCTTTAATAATCCTTCAATGCTATCGAGAAGTCTTAGTTGAAATGCAATTATCATAAGAAAATTATCGATTTTACCCTTGAATTTCATATAAGTAGCTATATTAATTGACATTGTAAATATGACCAAGCCTACACCCAATGATGGATTTACAAAGACTAAGGCTATGGATATAAGTAGAGCTAGAATCGAAATATAATGTGGAGCATTGCTTTTTGCTTCCTGTTCACTCAGCTTATTAGCATATTCAAATGCGGAAATTCTCCTAAGCTTTCCAACCTTATTAAGTCTAGTCTGAATCTGTATTCTTTCTTCTTCATGAGACTGAAAATATTCTATTAGTCGATTTCTTTCTTCAAGCTCCTCAGGCGAAAAGCAAGGCTTATGAAGGAGGGCATATAGATATTCCTCTCCAAGGGAGCTTTGGGTATTATTCATCCTCCAATATATCTCATCCATATCAAGGTCGTTCCATGTAATATGGTCCACATCCATATATTCATCCTTCTGTGTAAGATAAAAGGATTTTATTGATTCCATTTTGTCTGATGTATATTCAGCATCCGGAACGGTTCCCCATTCCTCCTTCAAACGCATAATAAGAGCCTTCTTTTGTTTATGCTCTCCTACAATACTAATAATGACCAAAATTAATACTACGATTAAAAAATAAAACAAATAGTCCATATATATACTCCCATCTATATAGTTGATAAGACAAAACCATATAACATATTGTATATTATCAATAATTTTTTGTCCATATAAGCTATCATAAATTAATAAAACTCTAATGCTGGTAATCAAAATGAATTTCATGGATTTACTACATATAACGTCCTGTAGAATACAGACTCAGCCTGTCGATTAAATAAAATAATTGCGTAACAGTTAAAAACCACTACGCAATTAAGTCTTCTATATGGGATATATCATAACTTTGACTTGCTAGTATAAAGAATAAAAGTATAAATACTAGTGTAATATAAAAATAAGCAGATATTTTATGCAATAATCTCAACTAAATAAGGTGTCAGAACACCTGCTTCCTGAGCTAACCACATTGTATTAATTGCAATTCCTGCAATTCCATCATAATCACCTGGTGCAAAATCATATAAGTCAACAATAACTAAGCCTCTATCACATTTAAACCAATTAAATCTGTGTATAGCATAATATAAATCGATTTGATGTGTTGTTCCAGATTGAGGGAATAAATTACTGCCATATGTATCCTGACTTAACATAATAAGGTTAATCACAGGCGAACTTCGTACTCTTGAACCAAAAAAAGGATTATATGCATGGTATTGCGTAATTTCTTCTGCGTGTGCTAATAATTCAACCGCAAGAAAATACCCTGCGCTTGAAAAAACGCTTATGACTGCAGCAATAGCTGGACTATAGATTGGATGAAAGCTCATGGTCATATTACGACTTTTATAATTATTATAATCTGTTAGTAAGTTATTTACAGAGCATATAAGAGCCTGAACTTTCTCATAATCTTCTTTATCACTTATTTCAGAAGACATTCCTTTTAACATAATAATAAAGTTTTCTAATTCTTTTTCAATTGATGTTCCTTTTTCAAATAAGCAATTTTCAACAGCTATAATACTATTTTCCAATGTATTAACTTAATAAGATATTCATTGGCATCACATCCTCGTATTATAATTTTTATTATCCATAACAAATCATCCAATGGCGATGTATCCTCCGATAAGGGTTCGCTATTAATCATAAAGTTTATATAAAAAAAAGGTCTTGACAGGTTGATTAATTAAAATTATCAGAACAATGACAAAACATCCATATCCACAATGATAACATAAACTTGATGCAGAAAATGTATCAGCAGTTGCAAACTACTTTACAGACGATGATTCTGATTAGCTACCCCCCGTTTTGCATATTTACTAAATAAAGATACCTTAGCATCACAACCGATTATGGAATTGAAACATTCAGAAATAATTCGATGCTATCATAAACGTGGCAAGATGGAAAGGTTTATAACAAATACTATAATATTTTATGATAATTTTTCGATTAGGTACAGTGTACAACTATCCATAAAATATATAATAATAAATACATCATTATATGGTTTTTGTAATTTAGACCATAAATATTTGTATTCAAAGGGTGGTAAATACGTCTCATGTATATTCAAATTGCTTACGATATCTTTAACTATAGTTTCAATTTTGCTTTTCTCTGCTGATGTAAAATCACCATTTGTTTTTTTTGTTATTGTATTATCTAAATCTATAAACATTTCATCAAAATCAAAGTTATTTTGTGCTTTATATACTGTATACCTATATCCATCGCCACGGAAACTCATCTCTCTTTTATAATTATAAATCTCATGAAGTTTTGACGGTAGCTTGATATTCCAGTTTAGTTCGTAAATATGACGGGTTGAAAAATACATTTTACCCATTAAATATATAATTAATGGTAATATTATTGATATTACCATAATAATAAAAACTCTATGTGTTTTTATTTTCATGGGCTTACCTCCTATTAACATTATTATACATATATTAATTGAATATGTCAATATGTGGTTTTATAAATAACAATAAACTAGGTAACAATAAGGAACAATCAAATATTCGAACTTGCATAAGTCGATCTTATGATTATCTTTCAAATGAATTAAAAATTTAAAAAACTAGTCAGTTTTTATAGGAGGTCACTTAACATGGATCATTTAACTCAAACCATGCCGAGTAGGAGGTAGCTGATTATTCAGCTACCTCCTACTCGACTTATAAATATATATTAATGATTAATATATTTAATCATTAATTATTCTTACGTATTTAACAGGTGTTCTATAGAAGGCATTGGAATACTTAATACCATCTCTCTTGTTACTTGCATGGATGATTCTACCATTACCAATGTAAATGGCCACATGGTTGATATATGACTTGCTACCATAGAATATTAGGTCTCCGGCCTTTAATTGTGATCTACTTATAGAGGTTCCTCTATTAGCCTGCTCTCTTGATGTTCTTGGTAAGTTATATCCATACTTGCCAAATACTGCTTGAACAAATCCTGAGCAATCCACCCCTTTGTTATTATTTAATCTAGTCAATCCAGAACCACCCCATACATAGCGGTAGCCAATATAATTCTTTGCAAAATTAACTACATTGGATCTTCTGGAGGATACCCCTGGGCCTAATTGTAATTCTTGCATAGTGTGAGCTTGTGCAAGCCTATAGGAAAGGTCTACGTATTCCTTGGCAACATAACCCACTGTACCTGTCTCAGAATCATCGGAGTCTAAGCTTACCTTAACCCACTTATTTATGTCTTCTCCATAAGTAACAACTAAGGGATCTAGTACCAGAATCTCTTCACCCGGTGCAATAGAGTCAATAACATTGGAGCTTTCGTCATCCTTTGGAATAGAAGGATCCTTTCTTACACGAAGGTTACTATTCCTATCACCGTTAAAAACAGCTATATGATTTGCTTTTTCTAAGGCTAGCTTTGA
>CAZDWP010000134.1:4318-5790 GCA_964508985.1 uncultured Herbinix sp.
ATCTTTTGCATGGTTTCTTGAAGCTTAAGCTGACTCTCATCCGTTAGTTTATTAATCTTACTGTTAATACCATCATCCACAAGCTGACGAATTGATTTTCCGAATATATTAGTCTCCCAGATACCATCAGGATTTACCAATGCATTTTCATTGATATAAGTGATTAAATCCTTAGCCTGCTCTTCAGAGCCAACAATAGGAGCAACCTCTGTCATTATCTCAGCTCTAATTAAATGTATTGATGGAGCATTCGCTTTTATTTTGACACCATATTTGCTTCCATGCTTCATAACCTCTGGCTCTTCAATAGTGATTTCATCCTTAAGAGGTGAGACGATACCGTATCCCTTACTCTTAACCTGCTTAACTGCCTCTGATACCATCTCAAATTCAGATCTCTTAGCTGCCAATTCTTTAATAGTAGATATTAGCTGATACTCTCCAGTTATGGGTACGCCTATTAAGTCACTGAGAATCTTGTAGTAATACTCATCATCAAATTCTACGTTTACTGTGACTGCTCCATTTTGCATATCGACCTTATCAATCTTAAATCTTTTTACATATTCACTTCCAGAAGAAAAATTATCAGGATTGGCATCCTTTACACGGCTGATATTTTGAAACATTACTTTTACTGAGGAAATTAAATCCTCCTTAAGCCAGTGATCGGGAGGAAGCATCTCAGCCCATTTAGGCATATAGAAGTTTATCTCAGTTATAGGGAAAACAGATAAAATATTTTCCATAATATTATGGATATCTTCCTTCTTCAGTTGTTCACAGTTAACAGGAATAACAGTCACGTCAAATTTTTGTCCGATTTCCTCTGCTATACTTAATGTATCGTTTGAGTAAGGCTTATTAGTATTTAACAACACAATAAATGGCTTACCAAGACGCTTTAACTCCTCGATGGTCCTTTCTTCAGGAATCATATAATTATTCCTTGGGATTTCTCCAAAGCTTCCATCTGTTGTAATTACAATACCTATTGTGGAATGATCATTAATTACCTTCTTTGTCCCAAGCTCTGCGGCTTGAGTGAAAGGGATTTCATGATCGAACCAGGGTGTCTTTACCATTCTTTCATGTTGGTTTTCGATATGGCCCGAGGCTCCATCCACCATGTATCCTACACAATCAATAAGTCGTATTTTTACTTTTGCTTCATCACTTAGTGAGATTTCGGCCGCTTCTTTAGGTATGAACTTTGGCTCTGTAGTCATAATAGTCTTACCAGCCGCAGCCTGTGGCAACTCATCTATTGCCCTCTCCTTGCTATGGACATCTTCAATACCCGGTATTACTAAGAGATCCATAAATCTCTTAATAAAGGTAGACTTTCCTGTTCTGACCGGCCCTACCACACCTATGTATATTTCACCGCCTGTCCTAGCTTGAATATCATTATAAACATCAAACTGCCCTAACATATGTCAACCTCCTAATAGTTATAGTTAAAGATATGC
>CAZDWP010000135.1:0-2049 GCA_964508985.1 uncultured Herbinix sp.
AATATCAGGATAGCAATCTAGTACAGGAGACTATTCTAAAAATCATATCTAGAGAACATCTAGGTATATTCAACAGATTCATGGTAGGCGATGTAAAGCAGAGTATCTATAAATTTCGCTTGGCGATGCCAGAGATATTTCTTGAAAAGTACAAAACCTATAATACACATGACCAAGATGAAGATGGTAATGTTAATAGAAACCAAAGAATTGATTTGGATAAGAATTTTAGAAGTAGGAACGTGGTACTTAGCTTTGTTAATAACATATTTGAACAAATTATGACAGAGCCAGTGGGTGGAATTCTTTATGATGAAGGAGCTTCATTAAAATACGGAGAGCTGTTTGAGGAGTTAATTGAGCAGAAAAATGAAGAAGGACCTTCGGATAATGGCAGTGAAGAGCCGCTTGCAAATATAAAAAGTGAATTAGAGAATCAATTTGATGACCTAAAGGATGAAGCTATATATAGTATAGAGAATATTAAGAAGAGGATATCACAAGACGTCGAGCTTATATTAGTTACAGAGGAGGAAGAGCCTGAGGGAGAAGACAAGGCTATATTCACTTCTGACCGAGATGAAGCAATTGAGGATAAGCGGCAGGAACCTATCCCGGGTTTATTTGATGAGGAAGACGAGATACAATATTCTAAGAAGGAGTTGGAAGCAAGGGCTGTTGCAAAACGGATTAAGGAGCTTATAGACCCCGATAAGGGCTTGCTCTTATTTGATAAGGATGAGGATGGCAACTATATTCATCGTCCCGCAAAGCTTAAGGATATTGTCGTACTGCTTCGTACCATGACAGGATGGTCAGATGTATTTGTAAATACCTTGATGCAGGAGGGAATCCCTGCTTATGCCGATACCGGTACAGGATATTTTCAGACAATTGAGATAATGACAATCTTAAATATGCTTAGAATAGTTGATAATCCAAGACAAGACATACCATTTACAGGGGTATTGTACTCTCAGATAGGCGGACTATCCTCGGATGAGCTGACTCATATTAGGCTTATGGATAGAAGTAGGACTATGTATGGTGCTTGCCTAATGTATGCAGAGGAAGGAAGCAGCCAGGAGCTAAAGGGGAAGGTTACATCCTTCTTAGATAAACTACATAGCCTTCGTGACATGATAAAATATACTCCAATCCATGAGCTTATACAGGAGATTTTAAACATGACAGGCTATTCATACTATGTCATGGCCATGCCGGGAGGAGATAGAAGGAAAGCCAATATAGATATGTTGATTTCCCTAGCTGTAGGCTTCGAGAAGGGAAGCTATAGTAGTCTCTTCCACTTTATCCGCTACGTGGAAAAGCTTCATAAATATGATGTGGATTATGGAGAAGCATCTACCTCGGGTGAGCAGGAAAATACCGTTAGGATCATGAGTATTCATAAAAGTAAGGGGTTGGAATTTCCAGTTGTATTTGTAAGTGGCTTAAGTAAGCAATTCAACATGCAGGATCAAAGAAGTAAAATCCTCTTTGATGTCGATTATGGTGTGGGTCCTGATTATATTGATATTCAGAATAGAACCAAGGTTCAAACCTTGCTAAAAAAAGTCATTCAGAAGAAAACTCAGATTGATAATCTGGGAGAAGAGCTTAGGGTTCTTTATGTAGCCATGACAAGAGCTAAAGAAAAGCTGATTATGACGGGTTACTTAAAATCTGTTGAAGATTTGGATATAGAGAAGGATTTCTCCTTCTTTGAGTTGATATCGGCCAAAAGCTATCTGGAGCTTGTGCTTCCTGCAATGAATAATAAATTGAATGATTCCATGGAGGTTAGGCTACTTAGAAAGACAGACATTATCTTTGAGGAGATAGCTAAGCAGACATTTCTACAGCAGGATTATAAGCAATTAGAGTCCGAGCTTGAAAGGTACGAAAGAAACGAAGATATTAAGAAAGAAATCGAAAAAAGATTATATTTTAACTATCCCTATGCCGATGATGCAAAGCTTAGAGTTAAGCTGTCTGTATCAGAGCTTAAAAAACTTGGGCAGTTTGTAGATGATGAGGATAGTGAGC
>CAZDWP010000135.1:2149-5767 GCA_964508985.1 uncultured Herbinix sp.
AGAGATGGCAGGTACAGACAGGGGTACCCTATATCATAAGGTTTTGGAGCTTCTTAAGCTTTCAAGAGTAAATAATTATGATGATTTAATAAGAGAGCTTAATGGGATGGCTCAGAATGGAAAAATAACAGGTGATGATATCGGAAAGCTTAACATCCGAAACATATTGAAGTATGCCCAGAGTGATGTTGCCAAGCGAATAATTACTGCCGAGGCAGCAGGAAATCTCTATAAAGAGAAACAATTTGTAATTGCATTAAAAGCCTCTGAGGTATATCCTGATCAGGATAGTGATGAGCTCATCCTAGTTCAGGGAATAATCGATCTATTCTTTGAAGAGGATGGAGAGCTGGTACTGCTTGACTACAAATCTGATATTGTTAAGGACGAAAGCCAGTTGATTGATAGATATAAGGTGCAACTGATATATTACAAAAAGGCTTTGGAACAGATATTAGATAAAAGAGTAAAGGAAATGATTATATATTCCTTATATCTAGGGAAAGAGATCAATATTGGTGATTAATTTTTCAAATGAATATACAAATAGAATATTCCTCATTAAGGTGGTTACACTCTAGAAAAGAAAAGGAAAGGGTGTAGCAGGATGTCTAAGAAAGCGGAAAAGAAGATAGATTTGAACAATCTAAAACCCGAGGAGGAAATGAAATATGAGATAGCCAGTGAACTTGGTTATCTCGACAAGGTCCTTTCCACCGGATGGAAATCTCTAACGGCAAAGGAATCGGGAAGAATCGGCGGGATAATGACTAAAAGAAAGAGGGAACAGAAACAACAGAGTGAAGTAAAACAGGTATAGGTTATTGCTATAAAAGCTGTCGAACTAAGTATTTAGCTCGGCAGCTTTTTATTGTTAAGATATTGCATTTATTAGAACGGTGACTGATATTTTGTATTATTTAGTTTCAAATTCTTAATTCCTAAGAAACTCTTAATCGCCACACAGGCTCCACCAAGTAATATTGAAGTATCCCTAAGCACTGAGGGAACAATTTGAATATAGCTATTCATTTTACTTTTTAGCGCATCCTCAATTTTTTGCAGTACATGAGGACAGTGGATTGTAAAGGAGCTATTGATTATAACTATTTCAGGGTTATATGCATTAAGTATATTATTTATTCCAACTGACATATATTTGATGAACTGTTCCATTATCTGTATAGCTATTGGATCGTTTTCATCGAGCATCTTACTATAGGTGGCAAAATCCACCTTCTCTAGTCCCTTTAATCTTGCAAATTCATTTAGAAGAGTCCGTTCAGATACATATTGCTCTAGGCAGCCAAGGTTTCCACAGGGACAAGGCCTACCATCTATCTCAACAATAGTATGTCCGAATTCACCTGCGCGTCCGTTATATCCCGTAAAGAGCATATCATTAATAATGATGCCGAGTCCTATACCGGAATGTACACTTATATTAGCGATATTAGCATAATCATATTGAAATGTTTTCTCACCAATTACCGATAGATTTGCTTCGTTTTCCATATAAATAGGAACACCGAATTGCTGGCTTAAGCCCTCTGCGAGATTTGCATCTGCAAGATTATAATAAGGTGTAAATGATACTTCATTATGGATAGTTACACCGTGTATGCCAAGAGTAATTCCAACCAATCCATATGGAGAACCCATCGGAAGCTTCATAGAGTTAATTAGATTTATCATCTCATTAATTATGCCAGATGTGTTTCTTGGAGTTCTGATCTGCTTAAGGCTACAATCCTCCCCAGCCAGATCAGAAATCAGTGCAGATATAGTATCAACACCCAAATCTATAGAGACAACGTAACCTGCTTTCTTATTCAGGCTAAGGAGTATAGGCTTTCTGCCTAGGCTTGTGTCATCACTACCGATTTCTATTACAAGTTTTCGGTTGATTAAGTCCTGTACAATTGCTGAGACAGTGGCCTTAGTTAATCCAAGATGTTTGGCAGTGGATGCCCTTGAAATTGTGGCTTGATTAATAATAGTCTCTAACACCAAGTGTGTATTAATATCTCTTATAAGTTCTTTACTGCCAGTAACCATCATATTCACCTTCGTTCTATTTATAATAGACAGATTGGTATCTTATCTATATCCATGTCTAATCTGCTTATCATGGTATCATAGTTTGTGTTTTTTGGAAAGGCATTATTTGCTTTGAGACTTGATTGTACCTTGACATAAGTTGGTCATATTGTTATATTTAAATAAATATAGTTTAATCAACTAACATGAAAAAATGTTATAGATTTACTACTTGAGAGGTAATGAATATACTGGTGTTAAAAATTCATAGTATGAAAGGAGTTATACACATATGTTGTATATTGGTGTTGATTTAGGAACATCCTCAGTCAAGTTGTTATTGATGGATGAGAATGGAAAAATTGAAAATATCGTTATTAAGGAGTATCCGATATATTATCCTAAGACCGGATGGTCTGAGCAGAATCCGGAGGACTGGTATAGTGCTTTGGTTGACGGTATCAAGGAGCTTACAAAGGATTGTAATAAGGATGAAATCGATGGTATCAGCTTCAGCGGGCAGATGCATGGAATGGTAATATTAGATGAGAATGACAAGGTTATTCGCCCCGCCATCCTATGGAATGACGGTCGTACTCAGGCAGAATGTGATTACTTAAATAATGAGATAGGAAGAGAGAAGATATCAAGCTATACTGCTAATATGGCACTCACAGGCTTTACTGCACCTAAGCTTCTTTGGGTTAGAAAGCATGAGCCAGAGAATTTTGCTAAGATTAAAAAGGTTATGCTGCCTAAGGATTATGTTGCATACATGCTCTCCGGAGTTCATTGTACAGACGTATCCGATGCATCAGGCATGCTGTTATTAGATGTAAAGAATAAGAGCTGGTCTAAGGAAATGCTTGATATATGCGGTCTGAAGGAAGAACAGATGGCAAAGGTTTTTGAATCCTATGAAGTTGTCGGTAATCTGAGCAAGAAAGCATCCGAAGAAACAGGCCTTCCCACAAGTGTTAAGGTTATCGCAGGTGGTGGTGACCAGGCTGTTGCATCTGTTGGTACAGGTACTGTCGGTAAGGGCAAATGTAATGTATCTCTTGGAACTTCTGGCGTAGTATTTATATCTGCTCAAGAATTTGCAGTTGATGATAAGAATGCACTTCATGCATTTTGCCATGCTGATGGAAAATATCATTTCATGGGTGTTATGCTTTCGGCAGGGGCTAGCAACACATGGTGGATGAATGATATAATCGATACAAAGGATTACGCTAAGGAGCAGGAGGATATAACTAAGCTAGGAGAGAACAATGTATATTTCCTACCTTATCTGATGGGTGAAAGAACACCCCATAACAACCCCAATGCAAGAGGCACCTTTACAGGTATGACCATGGATACAACCCGCGCAGATATGACTCAGGCAGTTCTCGAAGGTGTAGCATTTGCGCTTCGTGATTCACTTGAAATCGCCAAATCTTTAGGTGTAAACGTAGAGAGAACCAGAATAAATGGTGGTGGTGCAAAAAGTCCACTATGGTGTAGTATAGTAGCGAATATTCTTAATGTTAAGGTTGATAAGATAAACTCCAAGGAAGGACCTGCCTTTGGTGC
>CAZDWP010000136.1:0-5747 GCA_964508985.1 uncultured Herbinix sp.
CAACAGAAGGTGGAGCAAAAGTTAAGGGTATGCAGATAAAGAAACTATCTGAGTGCATATAGATATGTATTATTATAGAAGAGTAGGTTTAGATTTAACTAATAGAGGCCGATAAATATAACAATAGAAATTTTTGTTTTGCATATTGTGTAACAGTTAATCATTGTATCATATATTAATTGATTAGTGGTACATAACAGCTTTATGAAGTGGAGGTATCAAAGGATGAAAACATTTAATAAAAAAGCCAGATATGCTTTCTTGTTAGGGTTTGCTGTTGCATTCCTGTCATTAGCCAGTAAGGGACAAGTCTACGCAGCCTATCCTGTATCCATTAACGAGGTGGATTATGAGAATGAGAATATCATTGTCAATAATAATGGAAACGCAAAGATTTACTTTGCCACTGAGAATGATGCGTCAAGGGGTTCGTGGGAAACCATGCTTTCAGATGTAGGCAATACATCAGAAATCGATTTTTCTTGGGTGTCACCCACAACCGAGCAGACCATTGTAATTAAGGGAGAAGATGGGACACAGCGGAGGGTTACCTTAAGAGAAAGGACAAGAAAACTAGAAGTATCTATAAGCTATGATAGAATAGGAACTCTAACGAAGACTGATAGTATTGCTTCCTTATTAAATATCATGTCATCTGCAGGAACAGGAGAGACTCCTATTAATTTTAATGATCTTGAGTGGAGAAAAGGTGAAAACGGTTCATGGAAGGATACAGATTTCCTTACAGTTGAACAGCTTGAGAAACTGCAAATCAAGGGTGCAAACCTGTATTTTAGAATTAAGGCAAAGAATGATATAACTGGAAGAGACGGAACAAATGGAAGAAGAGTAAGCAAAGAAGTTAGATTGAAGATAACTAAGAAGGCTTCTCCTAGTGCGGTGCGAATTGACGGAGAAGATTTCACAGCTGATATCAGATATGGTAAGGAATATCGTGTTACACATAATGGGGTTACTTCTAATTGGGTTAAGGTAACAGACAGATCAACTAGAGATATACCTTTGTCAGTTATATTGAATGTTGCATCTTATGGTTACACACCCGAAACTAAATTCCCAGAAATGGTTATTGAGACTAGAAGCTATGCTACAGCACGTGCTGCAGCATCTAAGATATCTGAGGTTTATATAAAAGAACAAAGAGAGTTACAGGGTGTAATAAAGAAAGAAGAAGCTCCGAAAGGCGCGGATTCTTCAGATAATAATATATATTTAACCTATAATGGAGCGTCAAACATCGCAATTACGATTCCGTCAGCCAGCATGGATAACCCTTATCAGTACACTATAATAGAAAATAAATTAGTAAGCGTAGTAGAACCTATAGAAAAACTAAATCTCGGTGAGATCTTAGAAAAAGTATCTTGGACTAATATTACCAGAAGCTCTGCTGTAAAGATCCTGGCAACCAGGGCAACAGAGGGCAGCGTAATTATTATAAGACAAAAGGAAATCAAAGCAAAGGCGAATGACCCAGTGATATTAGCCTCAACCTGTTTGGCAGAGCTTATAAGATATCCAGCGGTACCTTCTGTTGAGAAGAAGAATTTTACATTTGTTAAGGGACTTTCAGATGATTTGACTTTTAGAATTGATCTGAACACTCCAGGGGTACTTCCGTTTGAGAAAAAGATAAAATCCATTAAGCTTGGTACCAAAGAGCTTACATTTGGCACCACAACAAATGTAACAGATTCTCTTGACCCTGGAACTGAATATTATATTAACGTTACAATTAGTAAGGATTTCTTAAACAACCTGCCTAACAGCTACAGTAGAGTGGTTTATATTACCTTTGAAAACGGCACTTTGGATAGAAACTCTATAAAATTATCAATACAGAGTCCAACACCGGCGGCCAAATTATCAGCCAGTCTAGTAAAGGGTAAGACAGCAGGCACTACAAAGGTTCAACTTCTTTCTAATGTACTAGCAAGTAATAAGCTGGTATATACAGTAACTATAGATGAAATAAAGGACCTACATACTGAGTACGAAGTGACGTCAGAGGCTTCACAATATACTCCGGGGGATGAGATTACAGCTAGTGTCAATCAGTATGTTACAATATATGAGATTAATCCTACAACTAGGAAGGTTATAAGATATAAGAGCATGGAGATTACTTCCTTTAATCATGCTTCATAGAGATATTGAGGTGGCCATCGATGACAGATAATATAAAACTTATATTTCATAAGAATATTGGTGTGCTGGAGCAGGCGGATAAGGCAATATTTTATTTTCGTGAACAGCAGCATGATATTGCTCTTGGCATCATTGCGAATTCGATGGGCCTTATTAGGCAATCTATAGAGGCGATTATTAATAATAAAGAGTATTTCAACCTTGTCTCATCAGATTCAGTTATGGAAATGCTAAGTGGGATATTAGAAGCATACAAAACGGGAGATTATATCCTCCTTGCGGATTTGCTTGAGCTTCAGCTGGTTAGCTTTATTATCGGCGTGCAGGAGCTGATTATCAGCAAGGAGGAGTTAACCCTTAGTGAAGATAGCTATAAGGATAATCTTAAGGTACTTAAGAGCAATAGCCAAGGACTTGAAGATTTATTAATTGAACCAATCGACCCTCAGACCTTTATTAGGGAGGGCTATAGAGTAGAGTTCTCCTCCTGCGGCTTAATGACTCTTGCGGCTAGGAATGGTGATGATAGCTTTTATTTTCATACCAATAATAGAATATCTGCAGAAGCCTTCATGCTTGCAAGACATTGGTATAATAAAGATACTAAGAGATATATTATATATGGATTAGGTTTTGGGTATCATATTAATGAACTACTGACTATTTCAAACAACTCTGAGATAATTATCTATGAGGAGGATTTGAATGTTATTTTACTGGCAAGTGCATTTACAAAGATTAAGGATATGTTTGGAGCCGAGAGAGTTAAGCTTGTCTATGACCCTAAGCTTGAGAAATTAAAGAAGAGGATTAGTAATCTACAAAAGGAAGAGGCGTTTTACGTCCATTATCCCTCGTATCAGAATATAAGAAGCGAAAATGATCGAAAAATATTAAAAATTTATGTTTCATGGAATAAGGCCGACTAACGTAGAAAGGTCTTTTAGTTTGAAGGAGGAGTCTATATGGTGTATATCCTAATTGCGCTGGCAGTATTTCTGCTGGATAGTTATATGAAGAACTATATCGAAGAAAATATCCGTATTGGAGAGAAAAAGAATATTCTAAAGGGTAAAATCACCGTAAAAAGAGAGTACAACAGTGGCTTTTGCCTCAATGTCCTGGATGATAAAATCGAAATTGTTAAGAAGGTGTCTGGGCTTGTATTTGCCATCGTTACTCTTGCATTTATAATAATGCTACCTGGTAAGGGAAAACGAATGCAAAAGCTGGGCTTATCCTTATGTATAGGAGGCGGAGCAAGTAATCTGAAATGTCGTTTTAAGAGAGGTAAGGTTGTTGATTATTTCAGCTTTAATATAGAATCTATTAGGCATATTGTATTTAATCTTGCAGATATATTTATAATTGTAGGATCATTTATTATGCTTTTATCCAATATCTTTCATAGAAATACAAAAACGAGTGGACAGATAGAAATGGAAGAATAGAGCTTGCAAAACTCACTTAAGGGAACATCATGGTTCCCTTTTTCTTTTTGACTACTTTACTAGCGCCGATACATATATAAGGCTCTATACAAATAGAAGTTTATATAATGAAGATTATCACAGATTAGTCACAGAATTTTAAGAACTATTTTATTGATTTATAATGTGACAATCAGTATAATGAAATATAATGATTTGCTTACTAATAGAAGTTTTATATTTCTTTACATTATATAAATATAGTATCAAATAAAATATGGAGGATTTAATGGATAATAAAAATGACAAACAGAATAAGAATAACATACCAAATAGAACCGCGATTATCATAACATTGCTTGCAGCAATATTTATCTGGTATATGTTTTCTGCTATACAAGATCAATTAAGAGAGAACACTAATATCGAACAAACCTATGATGAGTTTATGGCAATGGTGGATGAAGATAAGCTTGAGAGGGTTACTTTTGATGGTGACAGAATCATCTTTATTCCAAAAATTCAACCCTATAGCTATGATATATCATATTATACTGGTAATTTAGGTGATGATGAGCTTATTAGCCAACTGCAAGAGGCTTATGACAGAGATGGACTTCAATATGGAGCGAAGGTTGTGGATAATCGAAGTTCCATTCTAGACAGTATATTATCTATGGTATTTCCTTTTATATTAATATATGTGGTCATGTGGTTCTTATTTAAAGCAATATCAAAGAACAGCGGCGGAATGATGGGTGTCGGTAAAAGCAATGCCAAGGTATATGTTGAAAAATCGACAGGAGTTACGTTTAAGGATGTAGCAGGACAGGAGGAAGCAAAGGAATCTCTTACAGAGATTGTTGATTTCCTTCATAATCCCACAAAATATACTCGTATCGGTGCTAAGCTTCCAAAGGGCGCACTACTTGTAGGCCCTCCCGGAACAGGTAAGACTTTACTTGCAAAGGCTATTGCTGGTGAAGCAAAGGTTCCTTTCTTTTCTTTAACAGGATCCGACTTTGTAGAAATGTTCGTTGGAGTAGGAGCATCAAGAGTAAGAGATTTATTTAAGCAGGCACAGCAAATGGCGCCTTGTATAATATTTATAGATGAGATAGATGCAATTGGTAAGAGTAGAGACAGTCACTATGGTGGTGGTAATGATGAAAGGGAGCAGACCTTAAATCAGCTTCTCTCCAATATGGATGGCTTTGACTCTTCAAAGGGATTGGTGGTACTTGGTGCAACCAATCGTCCTGAAGTTCTGGATAAAGCACTTCTTCGTCCCGGTAGATTTGACCGTCGTATTATTGTAGATAAGCCGGATCTTAAAGGAAGAATTGATGTATTAAAGGTTCATGCCAAGAATGTTCTTATGCATGATTCCGTTGATCTTGAGGCAATTGGTCGGGCAACAAGTGGTGCGGTAGGCTCTGATCTTGCCAATATGATTAATGAAGCAGCTATACTTGCAGTTAAGCAGGGTCGTACGGTTGTTACTCAGGAGGACTTATTTGAATCTGTTGAGGTTGTCATAGCTGGTAAGGAAAAGAAAGACAGGATTATGAATAAGGAAGAAAAGAGAATTGTTGCTTATCATGAGGTAGGTCACGCTTTGGTAACGGCATTAGAGAAGCATGCTGAACCCGTACAAAAGATAACCATCGTTCCAAGAACTATGGGATCCTTAGGATATGTTATGCAGGTGCCTGATGAAGAAAAATACCTTATGAGTAAGGATGAAATTCTAACTCGTATTACTACTCTCTATGGTGGTAGAGCCGCTGAGGAGCTGGTATTCGGATCTATCACAACAGGAGCATCAAATGATATTGAAAAGGCTACAGCGCTTGCAAGATCCATGGTCACTCAATACGGTATGTCTGAAAAGTTCGGACTTATGGGACTTGAGTCTGTAGAAAGCAAATATCTAGACGGCAGACCTGTGCAAAACTGTAGTAATGAGACCGCCGGAGAGATTGATAAGGAAGTAATGAGAATCCTTAGGAAATGCTACGAAAAGGCAGTTGAATTGCTTTCAGAGAACCGTGATGTAATGGATAAGATAGCGGAATATCTTATTGCCAAGGAAACCATTACTGGTGAAGAGTTCATGAGGCTTTATAAAGAGGTAAAGGGAGAGGA
>CAZDWP010000137.1:0-5743 GCA_964508985.1 uncultured Herbinix sp.
AATTTATGTTAAAAGTGTATCATATAATACTATGAAATTCAAGCAATCATTCAGAATTGTGGAATTATTAATCATACTAGAGAATATTTATCAATAAAATTCAACTATAGCAATTCGTGAGCCTTACTGACCACATGCTCTATTGATTCCTTAATTATCTCTATGAAATTCATATCTCCTCTAGCAGGTGGTGAATTCCTTAAGTATAATAAATATTCAATATTACCCTCTGGCCCTTTAATGGGCGAATAATCAAGTCCAATATACTCAAAGCCTATTTCATTTGCATAGGATGATACCATTTGGATTACATTCATATGCACATTCCTGTCTCTGACAACACCTTTTTTCCCAACCAATTCTCTTCCAGCTTCAAATTGAGGCTTAATCAGGCATACCATCTCTCCTTCTTCAGCCATCAGCTCTTTAACAGGTAGAAGGACCTTGGTTAAGGATATAAATGAAACATCTATAGATACAAATGATATTTTCTCATGAATTTTCTCATCAGTCAGATAACGGATATTCGTCTTCTCCATGGAAATTACCCGTGTATCCTGCCTAAGCTTCCACGCCAGCTGGTTTGTTCCCACATCCACTGCGTATACCTTTATCGCCCCATTTTGCAGCATGCAATCCGTAAATCCACCGGTTGAAGAACCAACATCCATACAAATTCTTCCCTCTAGTTGGATAGGAAACACTTCCAGTGCTTTTTCAAGCTTTAATCCGCCTCGACTAACATATCTTAGCTTATCCCCTTTAATTTCTATCGACGCCTCTTCAGGAAATGTGCTTCCTGCCTTATCCTCTCGCTGCCCTTCAACAAATACAATACCCGACATAATAATTGCTTTTGCTTTTTCCCTGGACTCGGCTAAATTCCGATTTACCAAAAGTACATCCAGTCGTTCCTTCATAGTATACTCCAATCTGATTATGAACCACGAATATGTGCATGACTAAATTTAATATTCTATAGTTCCTTTAGTATCCTTCTTGTTATACTCTTCGCATCGAGCTCCAGCTTTTCATAAAGCTCATTTACACCGCCCTGCTCAACAAAATCATTGGGTATAGAGAAGTTGATATGCTTAATCTTCTTACTGTTACTATAGCAAAGATAATCCGAAACCTGTTGGCCATACCCTCCAGTCCTAACATTATCCTCCATGGTTATGAATATGCTATGATTCTGAGATAGATTTTTTAACATATCATCATCCACTGGAGATACAAATCTTACATTGACTAGAGTGGCATCCATACCCTGCTCCTTAAGTAGCTCGGTAACGCTCACAGCCGTCTTTACCATGCTTCCCACTGCCAGTATGGCTATCTTCTTTGCCCTATGAGCAATTGCCTCATGGATAATTTCACTCTTTCCATATAGAATCGGCTCCATATTCTCTATAAGACCACTATAAGCATCGCCCTTAGGATATCTAATTGCTACCGGTCCATCATAGGACAATGCATATTCCAGCATCGCATCTAATTCCCATTTATTTTTTGGTGCCATCACCACCATATTTGGTATATGACTTAAGAAGGATAAATCAAATATCCCCTGATGGGTCTTGCCGTCCCTTCCAGTTATACCTGCTCTATCAATCGCGAACACCACCGGAAGCTTATTGATACAGATATCATGAATGATCTGATCATATGCTCTTTGGAGAAATGTAGAATATATGGCTACAACCGGTCTTAAGCCTTCTGCTGCCATACCGGCTGCAAATGTCACAGCATGTCCCTCAGCAATTCCAACATCAAAAAATCTATCGGGATAACGTCTTTTGAATGCATTTAATCCTGTACCATTGGGCATTGCCGCGCTAATCGCCACCACCTTATCATTATGCTTGGCAATTCTTATCAAAGAGGATGCAAATGCCTGTGTATAGGATGGTACGTTATTGTCACCTACCGGTTCTCCATTATCAATGCTGAATGTTGAGATACTGTGAAACTTGCTGGGATGGCTCTCGGCAGGGACATATCCCTTCCCTTTTTTCGTCATAACATGAATTACTACTGCTTTATGTGTCTTGCTTGCGGCATCCAAAGCTTTCTGCATATCCTCAATATTATGTCCATCAATTGGACCTATATAGGTAAGCCCAATATCCTCAAAGAACATACTAGGTAGCATAAAATACTTAACAGCATCCTTAGAACGCTTTAGAATGTTTACTACTTCCTTACCTCCTGGTAGCTTCGACGTCAAGGTATTTTCCATATTCTCTTTGAAATCTGTATATTTGGTATTAGTCCTAAGCTTTGCAAGATAATTAGCCATACCACCTACATTCTTTGATATAGACATATTATTATCATTTAGAACAATTATCATATTAGACTTTAATCTACCTGCATTGTTTAAGGCTTCAAAGGCCATTCCACCTGTAAGTGCTCCGTCACCCAGCACCGCGACCACTTTATTATCCTCGCCCTTAAGGTCTCTGGCATGTACCATCCCCAGCGCTGCAGATACGGCAGTGGAGCTATGTCCTGTATCAAATGCATCACAATCGCTCTCTGATCTCTTTGGAAAGCCACTGATTCCATACATCTGACGAAGAGTTGAGAACTGATTCTTTCGTCCTGTTAAAAGCTTATGGGTATATGATTGGTGCCCCACATCCCATATAAGCTTATCCTTTGGAAAATCCAAAAAAAGATGTAATGCCATAGTAAGCTCAACCACACCAAGGTTGGATGCCAAATGTCCTCCTGTCTCGCTGACCTTTGATACTAAAAAAGAGCGGATTTCCTTGGCTAGCCTTCTGTAATCCTGAGGATCAATATTTTTTATATCATTAGCATCTATTATATTATCCAGTATTCCTGGCATAAAAATCACCTCATTCCGATTTTATCTATAGCAATTGGTATTATATGATAGATAAAATTTTACTTCTCTCTGTTTATTAACCTCATAATTAGTTCTTTTAAAAATTCGTTCTCATAAGGGAGTGACTTATAGGTCTTCTTTGCCCTATCTGTAACATTGGCCACCTCTTTTTTCGCCTGCTCTAAGTCCATTATAGCTACATATGTTGGCTTATCATTCTTTTCATCGGAATGGACTGGCTTTCCAAGAACTAAATCACTAGAGACTACATCTAGGATATCATCCTTTATCTGAAATGCCAAGCCGATATCCCCTGCAATACTCTCTAATATATCAACCTCTTCATCACTAGCTCCCGCGAGAATTGCTCCTATCATCATCGATGCTTCGAATAAGCCGCCGGTCTTTAGAAGATACATCATATCGAGTCTTTCCTTTGTCACTGATTTTCCGACAAATTCAATATCTATAACCTGTCCTCCAATCATACCATGAATTCCGGCTTTCATTGACAGAACCTTGTATGCTCTCATAATCCTTCTGTATATATTAAGTGCATCAAGATCCTTCTCATCAACCTTGTCATATGCTCCGGCTGCTGTTTCAAATGCAAGCGTAAGAAGACCGTCCCCAGCAAGGATAGCCATAGCTTCACCGTATTCTATATGGGTTGTCTTTCTTCCTCTTCGATATTCGTCATTATCCAGGGCTGGAAGGTCATCATGTACCAATGAATAGGTATGAATCATTTCAATCGCTGCCATGAATGGATATAGAATATCGGTATACTTACCGTTAAAGAGACGGAAGGTCTCAAGCATTAGCATCGGACGAATCCTTTTACCTCCCGCAGTTATACTATAATTCATGGCTTCGATTAAGGATTTATAATAGCCCTCTTCCTTAGGTAAATATCTTTCAATAATCTCATTAATCTCAATCTGTCTTTTTGTTTGCTCTAGTTCAAAGCTCATCTGTATCTCCATTTTCACTAAGTATAATCAGCTCTTTCTCCACCTTATCAATGGAGTCGCTGCTTGCCTTTAATAGCTTCATGCCCTCCTGGTATAAGGAGAAAGAACCTTCCAGACTAATATCAGGCTTTTCTAACTCTTCGATAATAATATTAAGCTTATCAAATGCGTCCTCTAATTTGAAATTCTTCTCAGACATTACTACCTCCATATTCTCTGATTTGCTCCCTGGTTTCTTCAACCCTGGATACAACGTCTCCATCTACAAGAGATATTATCAGCTTATCATTCTTCTTAACATTCTTTATACTTTGAATTGTCTTTCCATCCTCTCCTCTTACTGGCGCATAACCCTTCATAAGCTTAGTAAGCGGAGATAATCCCTCCAATTTTGTAATATATAATTCTAATCTATGATGTGCATCCTTTAGTTTACGTTCCATATGATAAGTTAGCCTCTGCTCCATATCCATCAGCTGCTGTCTTCTTTGCTTGATCTGATAAGATGGACTCGCATAAAAAAGTCTTAGCTTCAGCTCTCTAATTTTCGATTGGTGGTATGTAACATTGTCCATGCTAGCCTTGAAAATGCGTCTTTTATATTCCTGCAGGGTGTTTGTAAATGAAATATAATCATTTACTGCAAGCTCAGCGGCTGCAGAAGGAGTCGGTGCACGGAGGTCTGCCACATAATCCGCTATTGTAACATCGGTTTCATGGCCTACTGCTGATATTATGGGAGTACTACAGGAATATATGGCTCTCGCCACAATTTCCTCATTAAATGCCCATAAATCCTCGATGGAGCCTCCTCCTCTTCCGACAATTATGACATCGCATTTTCCCTTGTCTAGAGCCTTAATTCCCCTTACTATACTGTCAGCAGCCCCCGTCCCTTGCACCAAAGCCGGATACAATATCAGCTGAATATAAGGATTTCTTCGCTTTGATATATTCACAATATCCTGAATTGCCGCTCCAGTGGAGGCGGTTACAATACCCACCCTCTTAGAGTAAGGCGGTATGGACTTTTTATGGTCTCGATTAAATAAACCTTCTATCTCCAAATCTTTTTTGAGCCTTTCAAAGCGCTCATATAATACCCCTAGGCCGTCCAGAACAATTTGATTCGCATATAATTGGTACTTTCCGTCTCTTTCATATACACTCATGCTACCAAGTACTATTACGCTCTGACCTTCCTCCATACGAAATGCCAGTCCTCTTCTTTGTCCCGCAAACATCACACATGTCAATTGCCCCTGGGTATCCTTTAATGTAAAATAAATATGCCCAGAGGTATGATATTTGCAGTTTGAAACCTCTCCCTTAACATAGATATGGTTAAGATAGGGATCCTTTATAAACATATTTTTAATATATAGATTAATCTCTGTAACTGTATATGCCTGTCCCATGTATTACCTCGTTTCTAAAGCCTATGCCAGTTTAGCCAACACTCCGTTCACAAATCCTGGAGTATCATCTCCTCCGAATACCTTAGCTAGCTCAACCGCTTCATTGATAGCTACTTTGATGGGAATATCATCATCAAAGTTCATTTCAAATACGGCAAGTCTAAGAATAGTTAATTCAACCTTACCCATACGGCTTAAGGTCCAGCCAGTGGCGGCCTTAGAGAGCATATTATCAATCTCATCCAGCTTTTCAAGTATTGTATCAAACCGATTATTTAGATACTGCTTGTCCTTAGTCAAGGGCTCTTCTAACTGCGCCAGATATATCTCAATCTGCTCCAATAAATCCTTGCTGTCATGAAAATCCCTACGAAACAGCATCAGAAAAATGTGCTCCCTTATTTCTCTTCTGGTCAAATTACATTCCTCCTAAATAAACTATAAATCGTCATTACATATAACGGAGGAATTGTCCTCCCTAAATAAACTATAAA
>CAZDWP010000138.1:0-5707 GCA_964508985.1 uncultured Herbinix sp.
ACGGTGGAAAAACTGACCCTACTAATAACTTTTATACTGATTGGATTAAAGCTAAAGTTTTAGAAGAGCTGAATATTGGAGTTACTTTTGTAGCGGTATCCCGTTGGGAAGAGACCGATCAGCTTAACAACTTGATGGCAGCTGGAACAGCACCTGATGTATGCTTAACATACAGTGGTGACTTAATTGCTAACTACCGTGACTTAGGCGGCCTTAGCGATTTAGCTCCTTACATTGATAGTCATTTGACAGACCTTAAAGCATTCCTTGGTCCTGACCTTGCATTAGAGGGTCGTGATATGATTATGCGTAATATGAACACAGAGACAGGTGAAGTATTCTCCATTCCTGCACGTCGTATGAACGTTGCACAAGCTGGTACATTTATTCGTAAGGATTGGCTTGATAAGCTTGGTTTAGCTTTACCTACAACAACACAGGAATACTATGATGCATTAAAAGCATTTAAAGAGCAGGATCCAGGTGGTGTAGGTGCTAATAATGTAGTTCCATTTACAATGACTAGCGATGTTCGTTATCGTGCTTTGAACATTCTTGAATCCTTTATAGATCCTAACCTAACTACTGAGGAACGTTGGGTAAATACTGTTATAGACCGTTATTATCTGTTGCCAGGTTATAAAGAAGGCGTTAAATTCCTTAACAAAATGTATAATGATGGCCTAATCGATAACCAATTCTCACTTTATAAGGATGACACAGATAGTGACAACCTTATAAAGAGTGGTGTTGTAGGTTCCTTTATCCATAACTGGGATCAACCTTACCGCGATACTCCTGGATTATTAAGAGATTTAAGAGAGAATGTTCCAGATGCAGAAATCGTAGCAATCGATCCTTTCCAGAACAGCGAAGGAGTGACAGTTAAAGGACTTTACGATTCAGCTGGTGTTAACTTCTTTATTCCCGCTTCCAGTGGGAACGTAGAAGGCGCTCTTCGTTATATCAACTGGTTGTCCAAGTTTGAGAACCGTTATTTCCTACAGATTGGTGAAGAGGGTGTTACCCATGATATGGTTGACGGAGTTCCTAAGCTTAAAGCAGCTGAGAATGAGAAAATCATGAACTCTGGTCAGAACATCGACTATACCATTATGATTAATGGTCTTGATGTTGGCGATGAATCAAAGAACGCACAGGCTCTTGCAAACTCATATGCAGTTGAACCCGAGCTTATTGTTAAGGCTTATGAAGACGCCACACGTAATGGTCGTCCTGCAATCGTTATTCCTGTAACCTTAAGTGCTGCTGGACCTTATACTCAGACCTTAACAGATAAGGGTAATGAATTTATGGCAAAGGCTGTTACAGCATCTCCTGCGGATTTTGATTCGGTTTGGGAAGCTGGTATTGCTGAGTGGCGTGCTAGCGGCGCTGATGATATCATTGCAGAGCGTCAGGCTAAGTATGCAGAATATATTGCAACTTTAAACTAAACAGAAGATAATAATACTCATAAAAAGAGTCTAGGTGAATTTCACCCAGACTCTTTTATTGCTAATTTTGGTTGAAATTAACTCAATTTTTCTATATATTATATTTAACATAATCTTTTCATAAGTTTTATCAAAATACTTGATAATATAACTAAAGATTAGTATATATGATATAATAGAGAATACTGAATTATCCGAATGATGTAAATAATAGTATCATGGTAATAAGAGTAGGAGGCTAAGAAAGATATGAATAATTCTAATATGCTATTTATAGTTAATCCCGTTGCAGGGAGAACACATCATAAGAACAACCTGCAGCTAGTTATAGAACAGTTCAAAAGCCATGGTTATCATGTAACTATGAAAAAAACTAACGCTAAGGGACATGCAACAGAATTGGTTCTAAAACATGGCCATAATTACGATATAATAGTATGTAATGGAGGAGACGGAACCCTTAATGAGGTTATATCTGGAGTTATGCGACTTGGTAAGGATGTTACCATAGGTTATATACCATCGGGTACAACTAATGATTTTGCTAGTAGCCTAAATTTATCCGATAAGATAGAGACAGCCGCAATGACCGTACTGAGTGGACAGCCTAGAACAGTAGATATAGGTCTATTTGGAGAGAATAGATATTTCAGCTATATTGCATCCTTTGGTGCATTTACAGGAAGCTCTTATTCTACTCCTCAATCATATAAAAATTTGATTGGTCATCTGGCCTATGTACTGGATGGAATGAAGGGTATACCGGGTATCCGACCGCATCATGTTAGGGTTGAAGCAGATGGGCAAACCTATGAAGGTGATTATTTATTCGGAGCCGTAAGTAATTCTATATCTATAGGAGGTCTTTTAAAGCTGGATAATAATCAGGTGGATTTAAATGATGGATTATTTGAAATTATTTTAGTTAAAAATCCGAAAACACCTCTAGAGCTTAGTAGAATGTTATTGTCAATTAGTAAGAGGGAGTATACCGATAAATCAATACAGATCATTAAGGCTCCTGAGGCGACCTTTTATATGGAAGAGGCCATACCATGGTCAATAGATGGAGAATATGAAGCTGGAGCTAATATAATTAAGATACAAAATATTACTAATGCCATAAATATTATGGTTTAGCAAAGTTTGTAATAT
Organism: uncultured Herbinix sp.; assembly: GCA_964508985.1. Classification (GTDB taxonomy): domain Bacteria; phylum Bacillota; class Clostridia; order Lachnospirales; family Lachnospiraceae; genus Mobilitalea. The sequence continues at coordinate 2,613 of CAZDWP010000138.1, forward strand.
TCTGAGCGCTTGGGTTGAAAAAGACAAGACAAAGACTTATAATATAGTCAAGTTTGTTCTGTTCGAACAATTATATTGTGAGGAGTTTGCATAACAATGGATAAAGAGGATAAGAAAAGTAAATCTAGGAAAATATTAATAATAAGCGCTAGCATTCTACTTGTTCTACTTCTTATATTTGCTTGGCTGGGATTTACTAAAAGTGGACGTAGGGTAATATATAAAATAGCAGGTGGCTTTATATATCAAGGATTAGATACGGAAGATGAGAATGATGAAGATTCGGTTATTCTTCCGTTTGAAAAAGCTCCCATAATAAAAGATAAGAACAAAGCCGAAGCGAAAGAGAAAGATACAAAAATTGATGAGCAAACTGTTGAAGAAACTGTAACACCAAGGATAAAGCCTGAGGCAAGAAAAGAGGATTATGTCAGTAATTTTCTGTTGTTTGGTATCGAAGAAATCTTTAATGCAAAGAATGCTGATACCATAATGGTTGCCTCGATTAATACCAAGGATAGCACCATCAAGCTTACATCTCTACTAAGAGATTCTTATATTGATGTAGAGGGGTATAACCCTAATAAGTTAAATGCCTTCTTCTCTCTTGGGGGCGCTAAGACCTTTGTGAGTGTAATTGAAGATAAATATCGTATTAAAATAGATGGGTATGCCTATTTGAATTTCGAGTCCTTTGAGAAGATAATTGACTATCTTGGAGGTATAGCGATAGAACTTGGAGAAAAAGAAGCAAATTATTTAAACAAACATAACTATATTTCAAATCCTGCAAACCGTAATGTTGTACTGGGATGGAATGATTTAAACGGGAACCAGGCACTGGGATACTGTCGCATAAGGCTGGTTGAGACTATTGGTGGTGCGAATGATGATTATGGAAGAACACTAAGACAGCGAAGAGTAATAAAAGCTGTATTTAACAAATATAAATCTAAAGGACTTCTCGATTTGTTACGAATATCTAAAAATATTCTGGGATATGTGAAGACCAATGTTACACAAGAACAGATTGAGAAAACATTAGAGGATATCATTGAGAACAAGATAACCAAAATGGAAACCATGCGACTTCCTGTAAACGGAGCATATGAAGCACCAACCAAATATCTTAAAATCAAATATCCTTTGGTATATGAATGGGATGAAAACATAATTCAGCTATACCAATTCATTTATCTTGATACAAGAGAAGAGGCTGAAAATAATCTGGAGAAATATAAGTAAATCATTTTTTATATTTAGGCTTGGGAGCTTTTTTCGCTGCTGGGGGAGATGAATAGTTGTTTTGTTTTTTGCGTAATGCTTCTCCCTGTTTCCTGGCTATGTAATTACCAAGTCTATTATTTTTTTCATTGAATTTGCAACCATATAGATAAGAAGCAAGATGAGGCAGAAATTCCTTTCGTACTATAATACCAGACAGGTTTATGATGATATTGTTGTCCTTGATCTTAAGACGTATAGTTCTATCGATATCAATATCTTCCTTACAAATAAAACCGACACCGGTTTCACTTAGATCCTTAACTAATACATATAAAGCCAAGGGACCTGTAGTAGTATTGATATATATGGGCATATCTTCACCAATATACATTCTATAAGCGTCTCTTCTGTTATAGGGTTTTCCTTCTCCATATATATCGATTTTATGATAGATGATGCCGTCATATTTAACTAACTTGACAGAGGCATTGTCCCATAAATATACCTTATCCTTTATCTTTATAATAAGATTAACTCGACAATTATCATTAAATCCAATAGTCTGATCATTGACTATAATCTTAGAAACTAATATTGAGTTATTCAAAATGTGTATTATTTCACTATTAAAAGACATAGTGTGTCCAGTATATCGTACATCAAGCTCTATATGTGATCCGATAGGGATATCTTCAATAAGCAAACCTGCACCTCCTATAAGCTATGATGTAAGTATATTACATTTTAACAAATAAAACAACAATATTATATAAAAAAGGACAGGTAGACAAATGAATATTACAAAACTGCAGGGTGGGATGAGAATAGTATGATATATCCTAAAAATTTAGAAAAAGGTTTTAATATTGGCGTAACCGCAACCTCTTCTGGCTATGATGATGAGGTTGATTTTAGGCGACTTGATAACGCTATAAAGAATTTAAAAGAGTATGGTTATCCTGTAATTGTGACACCCAATGTAAGAAGCGGTGTTAACAAAGGACGCAGCTCTGATGCTACCATAAGGGCAAAGGAATTATTAGATCTAATAAAGGACCCTAGTATAAAAGCTATCATTGCTGCCAGCGGTGGTGACTTTCTTGTAGAAATGCTTCCTTTTGTGGACTTTATAGCAATAAAGGATAATCCTAAATGGGTACAAGGATTTTCTGATACAACAGGCTTAACCTATACAATAACAACCAATCTTGATATTGCTACAATATATTCATATAATTTCGGCACATTCGGTATGGAGAATTTGCATCGTTCTCTATCGGATAACCTATTGATACTTGAGGGCAATAATATTAGTCAAGAAAGCTTTGACATGTATCAGGATGGATATTATGCAAGAGTAACCGGTATTGAGGAATTTGTTCTGGAAAAGGTAGTGGAATGGAGAAACCTTCTGCCTGAGGGGGCTAGTGATGATAGCCTAGGTATTACTATACAGGGACGTATGCTGGGAGGATGCCTGGATGTTCTGCTAAATCTTATAGGAACCAGGTTTGATAAAACTTTAGAATTTATTGAAAAATATAAAGATGATGGAATATTGTGGTTCTTAGAAAGCTTTGATCTTAGTAGCGGGGGTATGGTACGTGGCCTTTGGCAGCTAAGAGAAGCAGGATGGTTTAGACATGCAAAAGGTTTTATATTTGGACGACCGGCTATGTATAATACAGAATATGATATCTCATATGAGGAGGCTGTATTCTCAGTATTGGGAGAGCTTGGATTGCCAATAATTCTTGATGCAGACATAGGTCATAAGCCACCGCAATTTACAATAATAAATGGTGCTTTAGCAACCGTACAGAGTAAGAATAAAAAGGGAACTATAATTTTTGAAAGAAGGTAGCGGT
>CAZDWP010000139.1:0-5668 GCA_964508985.1 uncultured Herbinix sp.
ACGTTAACCTTTACTGTCTCGCCATTAACATTGATTGAGCCAGCTTCTGCATCAGTGATTTTTCTGCTAGCTGTAGTATGATCAACACCCGCTGAAATTTCACCTAAGGCAACTCCATTACCCACTATTACTGCCTGTCTTGCATCCTGAGTTATTTTTATGGCATAATTTCCAACCTCTACTGTATCTGATAGTGAAACCAGGCTAACACTATTATTACTTGAAAATGATTTTCTGTCGATGTTACCATCCAGAAGTGTCATAGTGTTAAATTCTGTGGTTTCTGAGATACGAGTAATCTCTTCATTTAATTGGTCAATTTCTGCCTGAATTGCAATTCTGTCCTCGGTGGTATATATACCGTTGGCTGATTGAACGGATAGTTCTCTCATTCTTTGAAGCATGGATTCTACTTCTATAAGAGCTCCTTCTGCTGTCTGTATAACGGATATACCGTCAGATGCATTTCTTGAAGCCTGTTCTAATCCTGATATCTGTGTCCTCATTTTCTCTGAGATAGCAAGTCCTGCGGAATCATCAGCCGCACTGTTGATGCGGTAGCCAGAGGATAATTTCTCTAAGCTAGCATCTAATAGTTTGTTTGTTCTGGAAAGCTGGTTATTAGCCTTCAATGCCGAAATATTATGGTTAATTCTCATTATCGTTCACAATCCTTTCTTCTGGGCTGCCATACCCCTCCTTGAACGATGGACAGCGATTATATATTATATTATTTCAGCAACCTCCATGTGGCCGAATTAGTCTATTGTTATGCGACTGCGCTATCAGCTTCCTCTGCTAAGCGCACCATATGAATCATAGCCTTTGCTAACCGATATAGAATTCTTTCAGTCTCTGGACTTTTATCTCCCTCAATGTCCGGAGAATTTTGATATGTGTAAATGGTATCAGGTGCTTGCTGTAGGCAGAAATTCAACTGCTTTATAGAGATGTCTTCCTCCTCTGCCACAGATATTAAGGGCTCCGTCTGTGACTCAAGTATCTTAAGACTTCCTATATAATCGCAGGCAATATATCCACTAAGCTTACTATCCTTAAGAGAAGCCTCAGCCCTAATACTTCCTAACTTCTCCGATAAGAGTGTAACTGTAACCTTTCCACCGGTTTCCTTTCCCCGAATAATAGTCAGGTTAATATTTGTAATTTTTCCTGATGCCTCTAGAGGAATTTGATAAAATTCTCTTTTTGCCAGATTTCTTAAAAAGCCCATCTGCATTCCCATGCTCTTTAGCCCAGTAAGTCTCTTAAAATCAATATGTTCTCCTACGGCTTCATTCTCTATAACAGCCTTCACTTCCTGCTCCAGCTGTTCGTATGCATTGGTCATGGTTTTATTGTCTATTATTGTATCGGACAATTCGAGTTTTTTCTTAAGGCTATTATGTAACTTTTCGTGATTTTCGTCCTCTTTATCCTGAATTAATCCCAATAGTCTCTTAAATATAGTGCTATTATTTAAAACTTGTCCTGCCATCATAAGATTGGTTGTGGTACAGGGAAGTTGAAAGTCATTAAGAAAATGAATAGATCTATCACAGTTACTGTAAACCTCCTGCATCTCTCTTAATTTTTCATAATAAAAATCCTGATCCTCACCGGAGTTAGTCTGTATTTTATTAATGTGCTCTAAAAGCTGCTCAGTAGTTAAGTTGCCTATGGTCTCCCACACATTTATATGTGCTGTGGGTATACTATCGGATCTACTGCTTATATTAAGAATACTACTATGAAGCTGATGTAACTTACCTGCCGTTAGATTATTAAGAAGCTCCTTAACAAAGGCATTTTGAATTTCCTCCTGGACCGAAGGTTCATATGTAGCTTCGACACTAGCTAAATTCTCTTTACTATTATTATTAAATGCTGCGCTTAATTGATCTGTTATGGTTTCGTTCTTAAATGAAACATCCTCTAAAACACCAAAGTCATCATTAATCTTATAATCCATTGCTCCTTTTTTATTTGTTCGAAGGGCTGTTAACAAATGGCTTAAAGTCACCTCTTGCTCAGAATTTATAACTGATCCGAGAGCCGCTCCATCTGATTTCTCAATTTGATATAGTAGCCTATATATTCCGATATAAGCCTTTCTTTCATCCTCTGATATACCTTCTTCCTTCTCCAGCTTGTAAAGATATGAGCTGTATTTATCAAGGGAAGAATAACCCTGTTCATTTAGTTTCTCAATACGACTGTTTAGCTCATCTATGGGAATTTCCACGGGATTTATTCCTTCCTTAATAATCTGAAGAGCTATCCCAGGATTCAGATTCTTAATAAGAGAATTAACACTAAGGTCGTATGCCTTAACCTGCTCTATGGATTCCTTAGTTATCTCCATTCTGTTATACCCTAATATTCTAATCGCCCTATGGTTATACTCAGTATTCTCAATTCCCATTTCCTCCATAAGAGAAGCAGCATTTGAAAATGCCTTCTTGATACTATCTCCATACTCAGCTCTAGGTATGGTAAAGAAGACTTCATAAGCCTCCTTTGCTTTGTCTAGTTCAGCAATAATGCTATTACTTGCTTCAAGCAGGCCAGACATAGTCTGATTTCTTCTATTTTCTAGGGTCGTCCCAAGAACACGGATAGGCATTGTCTTTATTTCATCCATGCTTATTGATGTTAGTTGTAAAAGTCTAAGGGAAGACTCCTCAGTGTCACCTATATCCTGATCATAATGCTCGCTGTAATATATCTTTTCCTCAAGTCGAAGTCTTTCTACAACTCTTTCTAATATCTCAGTTTCTATATGAATGCCTCTTTTTCCCAAGCCTAAGGCTACTTCTAGCGTCATTTTCAAGCGAATTTCTTCCAATTGTCTTTTTGCAGTTATATTATCTTTTCCTTTTACTATACTTTCGATATTTGGACTGTCTTTTTCTATAAGGATGACTTCCTCTGGAGGGTATCCCTCTTTCATTCCCTTAAGAATTCTCTCAGAAATCATGTCCATACTATAATTTTTCTTTAAATCCTTATATCCTACCAATAGACTAAGGTTATCATTTGTCAGTGCTATATTATTCTCTATGAGCCATCTAGCGTCTTTTAATGACTCCTCTTCGGTCTTCGCGTCTGTGTCTCCTATGATTTCCTTAACCTGAGGAATAAGCTTCTTCCATTGGCTATCTGTTAGCTTATCTTTAGCTTCATTACTCTGTTTACTATATCTTGCTTTATATAGATTTCCTATGGAAGGATCAAGTCCCTTTCTCATCAGGTATAATATATCCTTCTTATCCATATGGGGAATGCCTTCACTTAATTTCAATGCCGCTTTTATTCTTTCAATAGAATCGCTATTAATAGGAAGATTTTCCGCCTCCATTGCATTCTTTATCTCCTCTGTTGATACTTTTTCTATACCTTTTGTCTGTTCTTTATCTGCATCTAATGCACTCTCTTTACCTCTGCTGCCTTCATAATCCTTTACTAATTCAACCGCAATGGTCAAGGCTTCTATAGTTAAGTCTTCGGCTTTAAAGCCTTCCTCAGAAAGCTTCCTATAATCCCTGGCGGTCATTCGATTTAGAATACCCTCTATCATGCTTTTGGTTTTATTGTAATCTTCCTCGTTTTTCCGCTGATTAATAAGACGCTCCTTCCTTGACAGCATAATATCCTTATCTGTATCGGTGCGTCTTAGAGATGTTCTCGGACTAGTAGAAATGTCTTTATCAACTTCTTTTGTTTCAAGAACATCGTTATTTTCACTTTTTTGTAGATTGGTTTTGATAACCTGTGACTGCTTGAGTAGATCCAAAATAATATCTACTCCCTTGTCACCACTTATACTTCTCATCAATAGATCCATTCCTCCCAAGGTGTCATTTTAATAAATTTCTAATATATAAAATCAAAAGGTCTGTTATAATATCATTAGTTTGTTCTCACAATTTATATTTCGGCTAGATGGAGATAAAACTTAATGGGGATAACTGATACATGAGGATTAATAAGTGCAAAACATAGTTTATACTTCTTATGACATCTAAGTATGAATAAACTTAAATTAACATAAAACTAATACCAATATGGAGGTTATAATGTTTATAAGAAAAATAAAAATATATATATTATTAGGTTTGTTTTCTTTAAGCTCTGTGCTAATTATTGCTTGCGATCGTCCTTCTCTTCAGGAATCCCAGCAAGGTTTATTTGATGAATTAATTACTGAGATTTTCACCCAGGAGGTTCAATCTGATACCTTGTCATTAAATTATACCCTTGCACGCCCTGAGGATTTCGGTATTATCCATACAGAAACCACCCTCGGTGAATATAGCGTAGCTTACATGAAAGAAGAGCTTTTATTAACAGAACAGTATCTAGATGACCTTAAAAAGTTTGATTACAATGAGCTGACTGATAACCAGCAGCTGACCTATGATATATTGCTTCATTCTCTGGAACTTGAGCTGCAATTAGGAGATTATCTTTATTATATGGAAAGCCTAGGTCCCACGACCGGACTGCAAGCCCAGCTACCTATTCTTCTTGCGGAATACAACTTCTATGAAAAGGATGATATAGATAGGTATTTGGAGCTACTGGTTTGCGTTAAGGATTATTTTGAAGATGTAGCAGTATTTGAGAGAGAAAAATCTAAACAGGGATTATTTATGACCGATGCAGTTGCCAATAGAATTATCGAACAATGCGAAGCCTTTATATCTACTCCCGAAGAGAACTTACTAATTGAGTATTTTAATGAGAAGATCGACTCCTTTAAGGGGCTTTCTAAGGAAGAAAGGAATATATATAAAAAAGAAAATCGCAAGAGTGTTCTTGAATACGTTATTCCATCCTACGAAATTCTTATTGATGTTCTTAATGAACTAAAAGGAACCGGCTTAAATAAAGCTGGCTTATATTATTATCCTGAAGGTCAATCTTATTATGAATTACTAACGAAATTAAAAACCGGCTCTGATAAAAGCATGAAGGAAATTATAGATATGCTTGAAACGGCCACGGGAGACGGTACCCTTGAGATAACTAAGCAGGTACTTTCTAATCCTATGATATTTGATAAGTTTGAGTCCTTTACATCCTTTCCCTTAACGGAACCCGAGCTCATATTAGAAGATTTAAAGGAACAGATTCTCGAGGATTTCCCCGCACCTATAGATGTAAATTGCAATATTAAATACGTACATGAATCTCTATCCGACTACCTTAGTCCTGCCATGTATTTAATGCCTGCCATCGATAATTATACCAATAATAATATCTACATCAATGGAAATGACCTCGAAACCTTATCCACAATATATACTACAGTTGCACATGAGGGTTATCCCGGCCATCTGTATCAGAATGTATACTTTAGAAATCAGAATCCGGCACCCATAAGAAATCTGCTTTCTTTTCTTGGATACGATGAAGGATGGGCTACCTATGTGGAGTTTTATGCATATCAATACTCAGGAATTGATGAGGATTTGGCGGATTTACTAGAAATTAATAACGCCATGGTTCTTATTATGTATGCTAGGGCAGATATAGGTATTCACTACGAGGGATGGAGCAAATCTAGGGCAATTTCTTATATAAAGCAATTTGCTGGTGATGAAGAAACCTCTACTATGATATATGATACTCTTTTGGAAGAGCCTGCAATATATCTTCCCTATGC